>JBKCTS010000301.1:0-7729 GCA_046318695.1 Acidovorax sp. | reverse complement strand
ATCGCATGGAGGGCGGCGAGTCGGAGCTGCGCTACGAGGCCAGGCCCGAGCACCTGAACTCGTTTGATGTGACCCATGGCGGCGCGTCCATGACGCTGCTGGATGTGACCATGGCCACTGCGGCGCGCAGCGTGGCCCCAGACATGGGCGTGGTCACCATCGAGATGAAGACCAGCTTCATGCAGCCCGCGCGCGGGCCGCTGGTCGCCAGGGGGCGGCTTATCCATCGCACGGCCACCATGGCCTTCACCGAAGGCACGGTGTTCGATGCGCAGGGCAGGGCGTGTTGTCACGCCACGGGCACGTTCAAGTATGCCAAGCGCCTGCCGGTGGATGGGCGAAACGTCAACGGCCTCAAGGTGATCTCGACCGTTTGAACCGGTTTTGAGATCAAAAAAGACCACCAGCGCCTGACTTTAATGGGCTGGTAGCTATCATTTTTGTAGTTTTCGTCATTGAAGGAGCTTTTCCATGCCACGCAACCAGCAAATCGTTCTCGACAACCGCCCCCAGGGCGAGGCCGTGGCCAGCAACTTCAGGCTGGTCGCCACCGACACGCCCGCGCTCCAGGACGGCGAGGTGCTGGTGCGCCATCACTACCTGAGCCTGGACCCCTATATGCGCGGCCGCATGAATGAGGGCAAGAGCTATGCGGCCTCGCAGGGCCTGGGCGAGGTGATGATTGGCGGCACCGTGGGTGAAGTGGTAGAGAGCCGCTGCGCCAGGTACGCCGTGGGCGACAAGGTGGTGGGCATGGGCGGCTGGCAGGAGTATTCGGTGGTTGACGGCAACGCCGTGGGCGCGCTGCGCAAGGTCGATACAACCCATGTGCCGTTGTCCCACTACCTGGGCGCAGTCGGCATGCCCGGCGTCACCGCCTGGTACGGTCTGGTCAAGATCATCGCACCCAAGGCAGGCGAAACCCTGGTGGTGAGCGCCGCCACCGGTGCGGTGGGCAGCGCGTTTGCCGCATTGGCCAAGGCCCGCGGCTGCCGTGTGGTGGGCATTGCGGGCGGCCCCGACAAATGCAAATACGCGGTGGAAGAACTGGGCTTTGACGTCTGCATCGACCACCGCGAGCATGGCGACCTCAAGTCCATGTCCCGGGCCCTCAAGGAGGCCTGCCCGAACGGCATCGACGGCTATTTTGAAAACGTGGGTGGCTACATGCTCGATGCCGTGCTGCTGCGCGCCAATGCGTTTGCCCGCGTGGCCGTGTGCGGCATGATTGCTGGCTACGACGGCCAGCCACTGCCACTGCAGAACCCTGCGCTCATCCTCGTCAACCGACTGAAGGTGGAGGGCTTCATCGTCAGCGAACACATGGAAGTCTGGCCCGAGGCGCTGAAGGAGCTGGGCATGCTGGTGGGCACGGGCAAGCTGCGCCCGCGTGAGACCGTTGCCCAGGGCATCGCTGCCGCGCCCGAGGCCTTTCTGGGCCTGCTCAAGGGCAAAAATTTCGGCAAGCAACTGGTCAAGCTGGTATGAAGCCTCCCCTGAGCCACTGCGCATCGGACGCGATGGAGGCCTGGCGCGTCGGCCCTGGCGCGGCGGCTCTGGCCAGGTGCGCGCGCGCGGCGCAGGCCTGGCTCACGCTCACTCTTGGCGGATTGCGCCCATGACACTGCGCTGGGTTTGGGCCCGCTTTGACGACCTGGGCGTACACGCTTTGCACGACGCGCTGGCGCTGCGTTGCAAGGTCTTCATCCTCGAGCAGGGCCCCTACCAGGACCCCGACGCCGCGGACAAGCGCTCGTACCACCTGCTGGGGTATGACCTCGCAGGCGCGCTGCAAGCCTGCCTGCGGGTGGTGGACCCAGGGGTGAACTACCCCGAGCCCTCGATTGGCCGTGTGGTCACGGCACCGCAGGCACGCGGCAATGGCAGGGGCAGGGCTTTGATGCAAGAGGGCATTGCCCGTTGCACCCAGGCGTGGCCGGGGCAGGGGATTCGCATCAGCGCGCAGGCCCACTTGCGTGGCTTTTACGGCAGCCTGGGCTTTATGGCGGTGTCGCAGGAATATCTGGAAGACCATATTCCCCATGTCGAGATGCTCAGGAGTGCGAGCTTCACGGGATCAGCACCATCATCTTGGCCACCACCCAAGCCTGTCACCGGTCCCTTGGGCCAGTGACCGGCAGATCTTCAGCGGAGAACCTGATGTCCGACCTCATCTTGCACCACTACCCCTCGTCGCCGTTTTCCGAAAAGATCCGGCTTGCCCTGGGCTACAAACAGTTGGCCTGGAAGTCGGTGATCATCCCCAGCGTCATGCCCAAGCCCGATGTGGTGGCGCTCACCGGTGGCTACCGCAAGACGCCTGTCCTGCAAATCGGCGCCGACATCTACTGCGACTCGGCCCTGATCTGCGATGTGCTGGAGCACCAGCAGCCCGAGCCCACGCTCTACCCCCCGCACCTCAGGGGCGTCTCGCGCGTGTTGGCACAGTGGGCCGACACCACCTTGTTCTGGGCTGCCATGGCCTACAACCTGCAGCCCAAGGGCGCGGCCGCGCTGTTTGCCAAGCTGCCCGCCGACGCGGCCCAGGTGTTTGCTGCCGACCGCCGCGCCATGAGCAGCGGCATGCCGCGCCTCCGGCCCGAGGACGCCACGGCTGCCTACCGCTCATACCTTCGCCGCATTGCCCACATGGTCGATGAGCACGACTTCCTTTTTGGCACCGCCCCTTGCGTGGCCGACTTTGCGGCCTACCATCCGCTGTGGTTCACGCGCCAGTGCGTGCCGCTGTTGTCCGACATCTTCGCGGCCACGCCCGCCGTGCTGGAGTGGATGGACCGCATGGCCGCCCTTGGCCATGGTCGCATGGAGAAGTTCAGCGCGCAGAGCGCAATCGACGTGGCTGCGGGGTCGGCCCCGCTGCCCTTGGGTGGCGATGTGTTTCAGGACGAACACGGCATCCCGCTGGGCAGCCAGGTGACGATCGCAGCCGAAAGCTTCGGCACCGAGCCGACCGCGGGCGAGCTGATCGCCGCCACCCGCACCCGCTACACGCTGCGCCGAACCGACCCGCGCGCGGGAACAGTGCATGTCCATTTCCCGCGCATCGGATATGTGCTGCAAGCGTCCCCCTGAGCGGCACCCTCGCTGCGGCGCTGGCCTCGGCCGCGCCTGCTGCGGCTGAACACGCTCCCTCATCACGCACTGGAGGAGACACACCATGATCGACAACTTTTCAGGCAAAACCGCCGTCCTCACCGGCGCAGGCTCGGGCTTTGGCCTCGAATGCGCGCGCATTGGCGCCCGCCTGGGCATGAACCTTGTCCTCGTCGATGTGCAGCAGGACGCGCTCGATGCGGCCGCCGCCGACCTGCGGGCCGCCGGTGCCCAGGTGCTGTCACGCAAGGTCGATGTATCCAGCGCGGTGCAGATGGAGCAGTTGGCCGCCGAAGTGCACCAGCGCTTTGGCGCGCCGCACCTGGTGTTCAACAATGCGGGCGTGGGCGCGGGTGGTCTGGTGTGGGAAAACTCCGTCAAGGACTGGGAATGGGTGCTGGGCGTGAACCTGATGGGCGTGGTGCACGGCGTGCGGCTTTTCACGCCGATGATGCTGGCAGCCGCCCAGGCGGACCCCGCCTGGCGCGGGCACATCGTCAACACGGCCAGCATGGCCGGGCTGCTCAACGCACCCAACATGGGCATCTACAACGTGAGCAAGCACGCGGTGGTCAGCCTGTCCGAAACGCTGTACCAGGATCTCTCCCTGGTCACAGACCAGGTCAGCGCCAGCGTGCTGTGTCCGTATTTCGTTCCCACGGGCATCAGCCAGAGCCATCGCAACCGTCCGCAGGACATGGCGGCCGGCAAGCCCACCAAAAGCCAGCTCATCGGGCAGGCGATGAGCGACAAGGCCGTGAGCAGCGGCAAGGTGACGGCAGCCGAGGTGGCGCAAAAGGTGTTTGACGCCGCTGCGCAGGGCCAGTTCTATATCTACAGCCACCCCACGGCGCTGGCCTCGGTGCAGACGCGCATGGAGGATGTGATGATGGGGCGCAACCCCACCGACCCCTTTGCAGCCAGGCCCGAGCTGGGCGCCCAGCTGCGGGCAGCCCTGCGGTCGGACTGAGCAGCGCGTTGAGGCGGCGGCCCCGCCCGCATGCGTCAGAGGCCGCCACCTCGCAGACAGAAAGCCCAGCGGTGAGCCGGTCCGTGCATGGGTCTTGCCACCCCAGGGTGCACCCTATGGGGATGCCGACGGCGCGGTGTTACATTGCCTGCAGAGTCTGGCTTGTTGCAGCTTTCAACCCACCACGCACCACACCGCCACATGCCTACCGAGCGCCAAAGGCTCATCCGGATGCTCTTTGACGAGGCCATCGCGATGTACGCCAACCGTGACGGCGGGCTGCTCGCACGGTTCAGCGAGGAGTTTTCCGGCTTCACGGCCAGTGGTGAGCAACTGGTCAAGGGGCGCAGCCGCTGGGTCGATCTCACGCTACAGGATTTCGCACAGGCACCGGATCGTCTTCGCATCGAGACGGTGGACTTCCATCCCCAGGATCTCGCCCCCGATCTGGTCGCAGCCACGGGGTTCTTGCGCATCCACCGCCCGTCGCCCGATGGGCCAGTGACCAGCCAGACCGTTCGGCTGGTGCTGGTGTTTCGGCTTGAGGCCACCGATGACTGGCGGATTGTTCACAGCAGCATTTCTGCGCCGCACGGCACGTATGTCGCACGCAGCGACACCCCCGTGGACGAGCTGCACGGGCGCAACCGTGACCTGCAGGCCCAGTTGGAGGCGCGCACCCAGGCCCTGGCCGACGCGCAGACACGCATCAGCCAGCTCTTGCACACCGATGTGCTCACAGGGCTGCCCAACCGGCGTCATGCCGAGGCGCTGCTGTCAGCCGCATGGGCCAGCGCCCAGCGGTCCGTCTCGCCGCTGGCACTGGTGATGGTTGACATCGACGCTTTCAAGGATTTCAACACGCGCTACGGGCGCCTGGCGGGCGACAGTTGTCTGCAGGCCGTGGCGCTTGCCCTGTCGCAACTGGCGGCGCAGGACCCGCGGGGGGCGGTGGCCGTGCGCTGGGAGGGCGATGTGTTCATGCTGCTGTTGCCCGGCGCTGACGAAGCCGTGGCCCATGCTTTTGCGCAGCGTATCGAGGCCGCCATTTCAGCGCTGGCGCTGCCGCACGAGGGCGCCTCAGCCCAGGCGCGGGTTTGCGCAAGCCTGGGCGTGGCCTGCATCGGCACGCCGCAGCGCGAGCAGATCCCGCAGGATCTGCTGCGCGCCGTGGACCGCGCTGTGCGCCAGGCCAAGGAGCGCGGGCGCAACCGTATCGAGCCCGCCCCCGCCGCCCAGGTCGACGCCTGAGCGCCAAGGGGCGGCCCAAAAGCGGCGCTGGCAAGTGCATAGCGCTGTCACCCCAAAGTTGAGGCTGCAAAAACAACGCAAGGCCCGAGTCCATGCGGTCTGGCACGGCATCTGCCTTCACGCATGCGCCGTCACCGTTGAGCGTTTCAGTCGGCGGCCGCCTCGCCCGGTTCGGCAAACAGCCCCGTTTCGTCCAGCAAGGCCCACGCGATCTCTGGGCAGCGGTCCATGCTCCTGCGAATGGCTGCCGGGATGGACTGCCTGGTTTTGCGGCACAGGCCGGGCTGCTCCAGCACCAGCACCGTGAGCCCGCGCACGGTGCGTACCTCGCGCGGGCCGGGCGCAATCGCAATGCGTATGCCCAACTGCTGCTCCATGCGCTGCTGCATGTGGCGCAGGTCGGCCAGGCTGCTTAAGTTTTCAAGCCGGTTGACCAGCACCTTCTCCTGGGCGCTGGTGAGCTGCAGGATGCGCAGGTCCGCGCCCGGCGTCTGCAAGAGTTCGTCCCGCTGACAGACGCACGCGCCCGGCGGGCATTCCGTGCGAATGGCAAAGTAAACGGTGTTCATGGCGAGGGTTGCGACCGTGGCTGCGCTGACATTCTAGGAGCGCCGGTGGCAGCGGCTGCACGGCCGCCAGATGCCCTGTGGGGCTGTGGCACACTCCCGCGCTTCCCGTTTTGTTTGAGTCTCAGAGAGTTCGCCACACATGCAGCAGATCGTCCGGCAGCTGGCCGCAGAAATCAGGGTCAGTGAACAACAGGTGCGCGCAGCGGTGGAGCTGCTCGATGGCGGCGCCACGGTGCCTTTTATCGCGCGATACCGCAAGGAAGTGACCGGCGGTCTCAGCGATACCCAGTTGCGCGAGCTGGAAGCCCGCCTTGCGTATCTGCGTGAGCTCGAAGACCGCCGACTGGTCGTGCTCAAGAGCATCGACGAGCAGGGCAAGCTCAATGATGCGCTTCGCGCTGCCATCGCCGCGGCTGCAACCAAGCAGGAGTTGGAAGACATTTACCTGCCGTTCAAGCACAAGCGCCGCACCAAGGGGCAGATGGCCCGCGAATTCGGCATCGAGCCCCTGGCCGACCGGCTCTTTGCCTACCCCAGTCTGGACCCCGCCGCAGAGGCCGTTGCGTTCACCAGGCCCCCCGAGGTTCTAGACGACGGTAAGCCAGGAGCCGACTTTTCCACCGTGCACGCCGTGCTCGACGGTGTGCGCGACATCCTCAGCGAGCGCTGGGCCGAAGACCCGGCCCTGGTGCAAAACCTGCGCGAGTGGCTGTGGGCCGAGGGCCTGCTGCGCAGCAAGAAGGTTGACGGCAAGAACGAGAACGACCCCGAGGTCTCCAAGTTCCGCGACTACTTCGACTACGACGAGCCGATGGGACGCGTGCCGTCGCACCGCGCGCTGGCGGTGTTTCGCGGCCGCGCTCTGGAAATTCTCGAGGCCAAGCTGGTGCTGCCGGTGGAGCCTGAGCCCGGCAAGCCCAGCCTGGCCGAAGGCAAGATTGCGCTGCACCTGGGCTGGAGCCACCAGGGTCGCAAGGCCGACGACCTGATCCGCAAGTGCGTGACCTGGACGTGGCGCGTCAAGCTCAGTCTATCGACCGAGCGCGACCTGTTTGCCCGCCTGCGCGACGAGGCCGAGAAAGTGGCGATCAAGGTGTTTGCCGACAACCTGCGCGACCTGCTGCTGGCCGCCCCCGCCGGGCCGCGTGTGGTGATGGGGCTGGACCCCGGCATCCGCACCGGTGTGAAGGTGGCCGTGGTGGACGCCACCGGCAAGTTGGTCGAGACCGCTACCGTGTATCCGCACGAGCCCAAGCGCGACTGGGATGGCTCACTGTTCACGCTGGCCAAGCTGGTGGAAAAGCACGGCGTGAACCTGATTGCCATTGGCAACGGCACGGCCAGCCGCGAGACCGACAAGCTGGCTGCCGACCTGATCAAGATGGCGGCCAAGGCCGACCGGGTGATTGAAAAAGTGGTGGTGAGCGAGGCGGGTGCCTCGGTCTATTCGGCCAGCGAATACGCATCGCAAGAGATGCCCGATGTGGACGTGAGCCTGCGCGGCGCTGCATCCATCGCCCGCCGCCTGCAAGACCCGCTGGCCGAGCTGGTCAAGATCGACCCCAAGAGCATCGGCGTGGGCCAGTACCAGCATGACGTGAACCAGAGCGAGCTGGCGCGCACCCTGGGTACGGTGGTGGAGGACTGCGTGAACTCGGTGGGCGTGGACCTGAATACGGCCAGCGTGCCGCTATTGAGCCGCGTGTCGGGCCTGTCGGGCAGCGTGGCCCGGGCGGTGGTGCGTTGGCGCGAGGCCAACGGCGCGTTCAAGAACCGCAAGCAGCTCATGGAAGTGGCGGGGCTGGGTGCCAAGACCTTTGAGCAG
>JBKCTS010000300.1:0-7636 GCA_046318695.1 Acidovorax sp. | reverse complement strand
CTTCCTTATCCTATTGAGCGCCATGAGCTTGTGTTCGTGACACAGATTCGTTCTGCTGACGTAGGTAGAGATACTGTGATCAAAAGCACCGGCCTTCGAGAATCGGCCATGCTCACAGAAGACGAAAACATCGTTGAAATCAAGTTTGCAGTTCAATACCGGCTCAGCGATGCCAGGGCGTGGCTTTTCGAAAGTAAAAACCCGTCGGCGGCGGTTGTTCAAGCTGCGGAGACAGCTGTGCGAGAGGTCGTTGGAAAAATGCGGATGGATACAGCCTTGTCGGAGGAGCGCGATCAGATTGGCCCGCGGGTACGAACGCTCATGCAATCCATCCTCGATCAGTACAAGGTTGGCGTAGAAGTCGTTGGCATCAATCTGCAGCAGGGTGGAGTTCGCCCGCCTGAACAGGTACAGGCGTCGTTCGATGACGTTCTCAAAGCGGGGCAAGAGCGTGAGCGCGCTAAGAATGAAGCCCAGGCTTACGCCAACGATGTCATTCCAAGGGCCGTGGGTTCGGCAGCTCGCCTCAACGAGGAGGCGGCTGCGTATAAGGCGCGCATCGTTGCGCAAGCGCAGGGTGATGCTCAGCGGTTCTCCTCCATCTTGGCAGAGTACCAAAAGGCGCCACAAGTCACGCGAGACCGCATGTACCTAGAAGCCATGCAGCAGATCTATGGCAACGTCTCCAAGGTGCTGGTGGAGTCGCGTCAGGGCTCTAATCTGCTGTACTTGCCGCTAGACAAGATTATCCAAGGCGCAGCGAGCGGCCCAGCCGGGGTGTCTGACCCCGTGGGCTCGACCGCTGCTGCATCAGGTGCAGTTAGTCCAGCACCTCTTACCCCCATGGTATCTACTGATCCTCGTGCGCGCGACGGCAGTCGTACGCGTGACCGCGAGTCGCGTTAGGAGTTGTTTGTGAATAGACTCGGACTTATTGCGACCATTTCGATGGTGACGCTGGCTTTGATGAGCTCCATGCTGTTCGTCGTAGATCAACGTCAGTTTGGTGTGCTTTATGCGCTCGGGCAGATCAAGGAAGTCATCACCGAGCCCGGTTTGAACTTCAAGCTTCCCCCCCCTTTCCAAAACGTTTCCTATATCGATAAGAGGCTTCTGACCCTCGACAGTAGTGACACGGAGCCCATGCTGACCGCAGAAAAGCAGCGGGTGGTTATCGACTGGTATGTCCGGTGGCGAATTTCTGAACCCTCGGAATACATCCGAAACGTAGGTTTGGATGAGAGCGCTGGTGCGCTGCAATTGAATAGGGTTGTCAGGAACGCCTTCCAGGGTGAAATCAACAAGCGGACTGTTAACGAACTGTTGTCTGGAAAGCGTGAGGCCCTGATGGCTGATGTGAAGCGCGAAGTGCTCGAGACAGTGCGCGGAGCTAAGCCCTGGGGGGTTGATGTGGTTGATGTGCGCGTCACTCGAGTCGACTACGTTGAATCGATCACAGAGTCGGTATACCGTCGTATGGAAGCTGAGCGCAAGCGCGTTGCGAACGAACTGAGGTCAACTGGTGCTGCCGAAGGTGAAAAAATTCGTGCCGATGCCGATCGTCAGCGAGAGATTACGATCGCCAATGCTTACCGAGATGCGCAAAAAGTGAAGGGACAGGGCGACGCGGAGGCTGCGCGCATCTATGCCGAGGCGTTCGGTCGTGACCCTCAGTTTGCACAGTTTTATCGGAGCCTTGAGGCCTACAAAACGACCTTCAGTAAAAAGGGCGACGTCATGATCGTCGACCCGTCATCGTCAGAGTTCTTCAAGACATTTCGGGGTGGAGTTCCGACGTCCGCTCCTGCGGTTGCCGGTAGTCGAAAGTAAGTCTGCCCCAGTCTGACCGACTGTGACCGCTGAACACAAGGCCCTGTCCTGTTTCAGTAGACTGTCTCGGACTTGGGGTGTCGGCAGCTACCCGCGCTCTTGGGTGTAAGACACAAATTCGTGTATTGGGTTTACCGTGGGCCAGCTCCCTTTCGCAAGGGGTTTGTTTACTGTTAGTGGCGATGCGGAATCCATTGATGAGTGTGCCCGCGAGAGCGTCGCGTTTCTTTCGGCTCCCGTGGCTGTCGTCGAAGAACCGGATCCCGGCAAGTCTTTCTTTATGCAGCGCGATGCCAGCTAGTTCAAAGGAACTTGGTTATCCAAAACACTTTTTGTATTAGGTCAACAGTTCCACTGCCGGCTACGATCCAACGGCACGTTGATGGGCGCTATGTTGCGAAGACCCTGGAGGAGCACATTACGTGGTGATGGTTCTCCGCCGTGAGTTCGCTTGATGCACGGTCTGTGATCACCCAGTGCATGAGCTGCTTTGCTTGCGATGTGGATAGCGGTCCAGTGCAGTGGCCAGCGCAGCGCAGCCCACGTTGCAGTGCCAGCGTGCACATTGCCGAAGGATCCCTTGGGCCGGGCCGGGGGGGGAGCTCATATGACACAGTCGTTTGATTCGGCTATCCGCGTCTTCGCGCCAAAGTTGCCGCTGGGTGTGGCGTTGAGTGGCGGTGCAGACTCGACCGCGCTGATGCTCGCCTGTGCGCGCCGTTGGCCAGGACAAGTAAGGGCGTTGCACGTTCACCACGGCCTGCAGGCCGCCGCCGATGGTTTTGAGCAGCACTGCGTGGCCTTGTGCAGGCGGCTGGATGTGCCGCTCCAGGTGCAGCTTCTGGATGCTCACCCTGCTCCGGGACAAAGCCCCGAAGACGCCGCCAGACAGGCCCGCTATGCAGCCCTGCTGGCCATGGCCCACGCGACTGCACCAGAGCATCGCATCGCGTCCGTCGCCTTGGGCCAACATGCTGATGATCAGGCCGAGACACTTTTGCTGGCCCTGTCGCGTGGCGCTGGTGTAGCTGGTCTTGCCGCCATGCCAGAGCGCTGGGAGCGCGGCGGTTTGGTCTGGCACCGTCCGCTGCTGCAGGTATCAGCCGCAGATGTGCGCAGCTGGTTGAGCGAGCAAGGCGTGACCTGGGTGGAGGACCCCACCAACAGCGACACACGCTTTACCCGCAACCGTATCCGGGCCGAGCTCCTGCCTGTGATCGAGGCGGCTTTTCCTGCGTTTCGCCAGACGTTTGCCCGTACGGCCTCCAACGCATGGGAAGCAGCGCAGTTGTTGGGCGAGATTGCCGAGGATGATCTTGCGCGGGTCGGCGTGCCGCCGACCCTGCAGCAACTGCAGCACCTGAGCCGTACCCGCCAGGCCAACGTGCTGCGCCACTGGCTGCGCCAGCACCACCACACCACGCCGTCGGCAGCCCAACTGGGCGAGTTGCTCGACCAGGTGGCTGCCTGCAACACCAGGGGTCACCGGATCGATCTCAAGGTGGGGCGTGGTTTTGTGGTGCGATCCGGCTTGCACCTCGATTGGCGCGATCCCGAGGCTTTGGTCCCCTGAACGCACGAACCACAGCGGCGCGCCGAGAGATTGCCATCACGCTGCGCCGAGGCTCGGGTTCGTCACCCTTCCAAATTCCAATGGTACGGAACGTTCAACATGGCGGTAGTGCTTCGAGATGGTGTCTACGTCTGAAATCAAGACCTCGGTGGTGCGTGCAGGAAAGTGTGTCAAGCTCGTTTACGCCAGCCCGCATGCGGCCTGCGAGCCGTGCCAGCCGGCAGCCGGTTCGCTCGGAATGCCTTTGAAATGAGGCATAATTGTGAGTCTGGAAACGTGACCGAGTGGCCGAAGGTGCTCCCCTGCTAAGGGAGTATGGGGTGTAGAGCCTCATCGAGGGTTCGAATCCCTCCGTTTCCGCCAAGCCAAGCTAGCACTTTATTCAGTGCTGCAAAAAAGATAGCCCGACCCCAAAAAGGTCGGGCTTTTTTTGCCCGTTTCCGGGGCCGAGTGTCCCGGTTTTGGTGACCTGCCCCCTGCAGACGTACCAATTTAAGGTGGAAGTCCGGGTTCAAGGTTAATCGATTTGTTTTTTGTTGAAGGGTGTTGAGCAGCACCGCCAGCGCGCTGGCGATGCTGCTCGGCGAAGCGAACCGGTGGAATGCGTCCCAGGCTGCTGTGGGGCCTGACCTCGTTGTAGTCCGTGCGCCAGACCGCCACCGCCATCCTGGCCTGATGACGGGTCTCGAACCAGCACTCGTTTCAGTGCTCGTCACGCAACTTGCCGTTGAAGCTCTCGATGTAGCCGTTTTGCATAGGGCGCCCTGGCTCGATCAGGATGTGGCGGATGCCATGCGCCCGCGCCCATGCCATGAATGCCCGACTGGTGAACTCTGGGCCGTTGTCGGTACGCACAGCGTGCGGATATACATGGGCCCGCGCACCCTGCTGCGACGCGCGACTTCTTACCGAGGTTTCGCGGCGGGACGGTAACCGCGAATCGACAGCCCCTATCCTCGTCAGGTTTGTCGACCGGATGATCCGCGATTCAATTGATTTGCGCGGCGCGCCTCATGAACCTGATGAAGGGTGATTTTGCGCACCTCGGCCTGGCTGGTCTGAATGTGGGCCGTCAGCAGCAGGATGGCCTGTTCTGCGCGTTTGGACTGAAGTGCGCGCAGGATCTTGCCGTGCTCCTCATAGGTCAGGTCCATGCGGGGCCTTTTGGTGAAATCCAGGCGCCGGATGATGCGGATGCGTTCGGTCACGTCTCGGTGTACACGGGCCATTTCTGCATTGCCAGCCGCGCTGACGAGTGAGCAGTGGAAAGCCTCGTCGGCCTCGGCCACCGCTGCTGCGTCGGTATTGCGGGCGGAGACGGGAACCAACCAGTAATCTGCGAGCGCCTCAAGCTGACTGCTATCGACCGAGGCATAGTCCTCGCAGATGCGCCGAACCGCGGTGGTTTCGAGCAAGATGCGCAGGTCGTAGAGCTGATCGAAGCGAACGAAGTCAAAGGGCAGCACCCGCCAACCGCTGCGGAACATCACCTCCACATGCCCCTCAGCCTGCAATCGCATCAGCGCTTGGCGCACGGGGGTGCGTGACACCAGCAAGCGCTCCGAAATCTCGTTTTCGGTGAAGCGATCTCCGGGTACGAGAACGAACTCGGCCAGATCCAATTTCAGTGTCTGGTAGACCTCGTCAGCCAGGCTGATGCGTGGGGGGGGCAACATGGGTGAATTGTCAGCGTCGGACTTCGCGCTGGAAAACCTCGAGACTGCGTTTCTTGGTCGCCACAAAGTTTGGCTCGGTCAAGGTAGCTACGGTCCGTGGGCGGGGATCATCGTACAGCAGGATCTCAGCAACCGACGTGGGTCGCTTGGTCAGCAGCAGCACCCGGTCCGCCAGGTAGACCGCTTCCTCAAGATCGTGCGAGACCAGCATCATAGTGGTGCCAGTCTGTATGAAGACCTCCTGCAGCTTTTCCCGGATAAAGAGCGTCATCTCAAAGTCCAGGGCTGAGAAAGGTTCATCAAGGAACAGGACTTCAGGCTTTGGCGCCAACGCCCGCATGATCGATGCGGTCTGTTGCTGCCCGCCCGATAACTCGTAGGGATAGCGGTTGAGGTCGAACTTGACGTCGAAAGATGCGACGAGTTCCTCCATGCGGCGGTCGACCTCGGCCTTGCTCTTGCCTTCCAGCTTGAGGGGATAGGCGATGTTGTCGATGGTCCTCATCCACGGGAACAGCGCTTCGCGGTAGTTTTGGAACACATAGCCGATCTTGGTGTCCTTGAGTGACTTACCGTCGAACAGGATTTCGCCGGCGTCTATCGGTACCAAGCCAGCAATCATGTTGATCAGGGTGGATTTGCCGCATCCGTTGGGTCCAAAAATCGAAACGATCTGCGCTTTGGGAATGTCGAGATCGAAATTCTCATAGAGAGGCCACCCGGCAAAGTACTTGGTCAATCCGCGGATGGTGATGTGCGTGCCGGCCGGGCCCGGTCGGAAGGCAGGTCTCGGGGTTTCTGCATACACCGGACCGTTGAGAACTTCTGTCATCTTCCACTCCAGTGAACAATCCGTTTTTCGAGCGCTAAAAAGGCGATATTGAGGGCATATCCGAGAATGCCCGCAGCCATGATCGCGGCGTACATCACCCGCACATTCATCACCTGCTGGGCGTCGATGATCTTGTGGCCCAGTCCGTTTTCAGAGCCGATGAACATCTCGGCAACCACCACGATGACCAGAGCCATCGATACGGCCGAGCGCAGTCCGACGAAGGACGGCTGCAGACTCTCCCAAAACAGCACATCCTTGAAGATCTGCCAGCGGCTGGCACCCATCACCTTCGCAGCGGCCACCCGCTGCTTTCGCGCATTGATAACTCCGTAAGCGCAGTTGAAAACGACGATGAGAAAGGCGCCAAATGCGGCGATAGCCACTTTGTTGACGTTGCTGATACCGAAAATCAGCAGAAACAGCGGGATGAGCGCCGACGCCGGTGTGGATCTGAAAAAATCAATCAGAAACTCTACGCTGCGGTAGGCCCGCTCGTTGCTGCCCAGAGCAATGCCCAGGGGCATGCCAATGGCCGTGGCAATGCCAAAGGCCATCAGTGTTCGTTCGAGCGTTACAAAGAAATGCGGCAGCAGCAGCGGCCCTGCCATACCGTTAATCAGCGCCAGGATGGTGTCCACTGGCGTCGGCAACAGGATGGGCTTGATCCAGCCGACTCTGACCACCAGATCCCAGAGGATGACCAATGCGATCGGACCTGCCAGCGGCAGCAACCGCCCCCAGTTGAACTGCCTGCGCGGATGAATCGGGTCAGCGGAGTCGCGATTGCGCCAAGATTCTGCAGTGGAAGTCGGCACAACCTCGGCGCCAGTTGAGCGCCCTTGCGTGGTGGGTTCTTGCACCATGAATCAACCTCGGTAAAGCATGCCGGCGACATCGACCTTGCGGTTGAAAACGCCGCGCTCGGTGAAGAGGTCAAAGAACTTTTGAAAGTGGCCTATGTCCGACGCTTTGAAATCTGTAGACATCATGTAGTCGGCCATCGGCACCTCGTTGGTCAAAGCCCCCTCGATGGCGGTGTAGCCCTTGAGGAAAGGACGTGCTTCGGACGGGTTCGTTTTGACGAGGTCCACGCCTCTTTTATAGGCCGCGATGTAGCGGCGGGATACCTCGGGATATTTGTTGATGAACTCAGTGGTCAAGCTGGCCGAACCGCCATGCCAAGGCGCCATGGGGTCGCCAAGCACGTACTTCGCGATCACGCCGACCTCCAGATTGCGGGTGGTGCCGTTGAGTCGACCGATCGTGCCGGTGGGCTCAAGCGTGTAGCAGGCGTCAACTTGGTTGGCAACGATGGCTGCAATGTGTTGGCCGATTGGCAGTTCGACGACTGTGAAGTTTTTTGCACCGGCTCGTTCAAGCACGGTTCGCGCCAGCACTACATTTTGTACCCCAGGACCGCACGCCACCTTCTTGCCCGAAAGTTCACTGATCGTCGTAATCGGGCTGTCTTTACCAACGATGAACTGGTCGAGCACAAACTTCTGGTTGGTGGGATTGGTGCAGAAGATCTTGAGCAAGCCTGGCTGGGCAATTTCTGCAATGCCCAGTGCGGCCGAGCCAGTCCCGTTCGAGCTACCTTCGGCGCGTCCGGAAATCATGGCCTCAGCCACCTGCTGCGGACTGGCGAGTTTGAGGGGCTCGACGTCCAGCCCGGCTTCTTTGAAGTAGCCTTTTTCAATCGCCGCGAAGAAAGGGATGGCC
>JBKCTS010000299.1:0-6515 GCA_046318695.1 Acidovorax sp. | reverse complement strand
GCTACTGCTTGCGCTGAATAAAGAGGTTGCGCTTGGCGTCCTCGGGGTAGGCGAAGGTGACGGCACCGTTTTTGACCATGCCGATGATCAGCATGTTGCGCGTGATGGCGTCCTTGTCGTCCACACTGAACGGTTTTTCGTAGGTGGACACGACACCGTAGTAGGTTCTCATCTTGCCCTCGAGCGATTCCTTGATGGCTTTGCCCGTCAGGCTGCCGTCGCGGATACCCAGG
Organism: Acidovorax sp.; assembly: GCA_046318695.1. GTDB lineage: Bacteria > Pseudomonadota > Gammaproteobacteria > Burkholderiales > Burkholderiaceae_C > Acidovorax. Next base: position 6,282 of record JBKCTS010000299.1, on the reverse strand, counting down.
AACGAGTACATGAGCAGGTAGGTCGCATCGTAGGCATTGGCAGCGGCCATTGGAACGGCCAACTTGCGCTGGTACTTGCGGGTGTAATTGGCCAAAAACGCTGCGCGCCGCTCGTTGCTGGGCTCGGCAATGAAGGTCTGCACCATCAGCGCGCCTTCGGCAGCTTCCTTGGCGCCTTCCAGGAAGAACGGAAACGACAAAGGCCACGCGCCGACCTGCGGCACCTTCCACTTGAGCGCCCTCTTGCCGTTGGCAATGGCGGCATTCTCGGGGCCGACGGTGTAGCTGAAGATCACATTGGCCCCCGCATCGCGGGCCGCGGTGAGCTCGTTGGACAGGTCCTTGACGCCCAGCGCAAAGCGCGCCACATAAACCGGCTTGACCTTCCTGGCCGCCAGGGCGGCGACCACATCGTTGACGCCCCCCTCCCCATAGCCTGTGGTGTCGGCAAAGATGGCCACCTTGTCCCAGCCTCGCTTGAGAATGTCGTCCACCATGTAAGGCGCCTGGATGGCATCGCGCGCCTGCACACGGAAAATGTAGCTCTCGGGCGCCGGGAATTTGGCCGTGACGGCAGTGCCCGTAGAGCACGGCACGATCAGAGGCGTCTGCGCCTGCTGATACAGGTCGATGGACTTCATTGCCACACCGGTGTTGCAAAAACCAAGGGCTGCAACGACCTTGTCTGCCAGCAGTTCCTCGCTGGCCTTGCGCCCCTGTTCGGGGTCACCCTTGTCGTCTTTGATGACCAGCTGCAAAGGACGCCCCAGGTAGCCGCCCACCGCATTGATCTCGTCCACGGCCAACTGGATACCGTTGAGCATGGGAACGCCGAAATCCGCAGATGGCCCCGTGAAGGGGCCGATCACCCCCACGCGCACCGGCGCGGCGGCCCCCGACTGCGCCTGGGCCGGCATGCACACCAGGGCAGCGCCGGCCGCAAGGAGGCCCGTGAAAAGACCCGTAAAAAGGCCTGCGATCAAGCCGCCACGGGTCCGGCACGTTCCTGCCGGGGCCAGCGGGGGCTCAGAGGTGGGGACAGAGGGGGCAGTGTTCGTCAATTTCATGGGGCACCACTCGATGGGACGCAATCCGTAAGAACAGTCAGCTCGGTGCCTGAGTATCAAAGTGTGACTGCCAATGCCATAGGGGGATTTCCCCAACACAAAGCAAGCCGACAGAGTGCCGTCAGGCGGGTGTCAGCCACGCGCCAGGACCGAAGGCGCAACGCCGCGCCCGGTATCATTGGGAGCCCGGCCGTTGGCCGCGTCCGCGCATCCGTGACTGCCTGGTTACCTGCAGGTGGCGTGCTCCCCTTGTCCCTCCGTTTCCCATGTCCACCGGCCTCAACCTTGCCCAGCTCCAGGCTGTCCACTTCACCGACGGGGCGTGCCTGGTGCTGGCCGGCGCGGGCTCGGGCAAGACGCGGGTGATCACCCACAAAATCGCCCACATGATCGACAGGGGGATGGAGCCGCAACGCATCGCCGCCATCACCTTCACCAACAAGGCGGCTGCCGAAATGCGCGAGCGCGCCAAGGGCCTGATCGGGCGGCGTGCCAAGGATGTGCTGGTGTGCACCTTCCACGCCCTGGGGGTGCGCATGGTGCGCGAGGACGGCGCGGTGCTGGGGCTCAAGCCGCAGTTCAGCATCATGGATGCCGACGATGTGACCAGCATTCTCCAAGAAGCCGCGGGCGGCACCACCGACCTGGCCACAGCCCGCCAGTGGCAGTGGACGATCAGCAAATGGAAGAACATGGGCCTGAACGCCCAGCAGGCGCTGGCGCAGGCTGCAGACGACCACGAGCGCAGCATGGCCGTGCTGATGGCGCGCTACGAAGAGCGCCTGGCCGCCTACCAGAGTGTGGACTTTGACGACCTGATCGGCATACCGCTGCGCCTGCTGCGCGACTTCCCCGAGGTGCGTGCCAAGTGGCAGGCCGCCCTGGGCCATGTGCTGGTGGACGAATACCAGGACACCAACGCCACACAGTACGAGCTGCTCAAGCTGCTGGTGGGCGAAAACGGCCACTTCACCGCCGTGGGCGACGACGACCAGTCCATCTACGGCTGGCGCGGGGCCACGCTGGACAACCTGAAAAAGCTGCCCATCGACTTCCCGCGCCTCAAGGTCATCAAGCTGGAGCAGAACTACCGCTCCACCAGCGCCATTTTGCGGGCGGCCAACAACGTGATCGGGCCCAACCCCAAGCTGTTCCCGAAAACCCTGTTTTCCGAGCTGGGCGAAGGCGAGCCCGTGCGCGTGGTCGATGCCGACACCGAAGAGCACGAGGCCGAGCGCGCCGTGGCGCGCATCCAGAGCCTGCGCGCGGCCGCCAACCCGCCGCCGGACTGGAAGAGCTTTGCCATCCTGTACCGCGCCAACCACCAGGCCAAGCCGTTCGAAAAAGCGCTGCGCCGGGCCAACATTCCGTACAAGGTGTCGGGCGGCACGAGCTTTTTTGACCGCGCGGAAATCAAGCACCTGTGCGCCTGGTTCCGCCTGTGGATCAACAACAACGACGACCCGGCGTTCCTGCGCTGCATCACCAGCCCCAAGCGGGGCATCGGCCACACCACGCTGGCGGCCCTGGGTGCGTTCGCTACGCAGCACAAGCAGAGCATGTTCGGTGCGCTGTTCAACCGCATGCTGCCTGCCGCCATGCCCAAGCGCGCGCTCGATGGCCTGCACGAGTTTGGCCGCTACATCAACGACCTGGAGCACCGCGCACGCCACACGCACGGGGCCGAGGATGCACGCGCCTTCCTGGCCGACTGGCTCAAGGAAATCGGCTACGAGCAGCACCTGTACGACGGCGAAGACAGCGACAAGGTGGCGGCGGCCCGCTGGACCAATGTGCTGGAGTTTTGCGACTGGATGGCGCAGCGCGCGGGCGGGCAGATCGACGACACGGCGGGTGCCGTGGTGACCCAAGAGACCAAAAGCCTGCTGGAGGTCTCGCAGACCATCGCCCTGTTGTCCACCATCAGCGAGCGCGAGCAGGAGCAGGACATGGTCACGCTTTCAACCCTGCACGCCAGCAAGGGGCTGGAGTGGCCGCATGTCATCCTGGTGGGCGTGACTGAGGGCATGCTGCCCTTCAAGCTGGACGACGACGAGGGCCGCCAGAAAAACACGAGCGAAGACACCGTGCAGCGGCTGCAGGAAGAGCGCCGCCTGATGTACGTGGGCATCACCCGCGCCCAGCGCACGCTGGCCGTGAGCTGGACCAAAAAGCGCAAGAAAGGCCGCGAGATGGTGGCCGCCCAACCCAGCCGCTTCATCGCCGAGATGGGGCTGGACCAATCCACCGCCCGCGAAGACCCACGCGCAAAGCTCAAGGCCCTGCGTGCCGAGTTTGCCGCCCGGGCCCAGGCCAGTGCCGCGCCGCAGGCATGAGGAGCCGGACCATGCACGGGGCATCCACTCTTCCAGGCCAATGGACTGTTTTTGCTTCGCTTTTGATAGCAATTGGAGTCCACGTGACGGGCGTAAATGCCCAAACAAAACCAGAATCGACCGCAGCCTGCCCCGCGGTCGCCGACCTGAGCCACCTGCATCTGCAAGGCCGCTGGACGGCCACGCTGCAGGCGCTGGCCACGGCGGCGGGTGCTTCGACGGCAACGCCAACGCAATCCACGGCCGTCCTGCAACTCGGCCCGCACCCCGAGCTGGCGCACAGCGTGCGCGGTACCGTTCAGCGCGGCCCCACCACTGCTGTGGTCAGCGGCGATGTGGACGATGGCGACCTCACTTTGGAAGAATCCGTCAACGGGACCAACATCAGCGCGACCTGGATCGGCCGGGTTGTGGACGGCAGTTGCGGCAAGGAAATACGCGGACAATGGAACAACGCCAACCCCACCCCTTCAGCCCCGTCGGCTTCGTTCGTGCTGCGCAAGCAGCCGGGCTGGTAATGACCACCGCACGCGGCACCACCCGGCGCGTGCACCCACTGCGCCTGCAAAGCGCCGCGGTCGCGGTGTTGGCCGCTCTGGCGCCAGCCGGTGCAGCGCTGGCGCAGTCGGCCGCGGTCACACCGCCAGGGGGCGGTGCCCCCAGCGGCCTGCAGCGCTGCACGGCCCTGAGCGACGATGACCAGGCCCGGCTGGCGTGCTTTGACCAGTGGGCGGCGCAGCAGACATGGCAGGCACCCGGCGCGTCGGCCGCTGCGTTGGGCCGCGCAACGGCCCGCGAAAGTGCCAGCCTGCCACCACCGGTTTATTCCACCCTGCCCGCCACGCGCATCATCGATGTGGCCCGCACCGAAGGCTGCCGCGACCCGCAGTACAGCGACGTCTCGCGTTTTTGGGAGCTGGAATCCGGCACCGACTGCGGCACCTTCAGCTTCCGCGGCTACCGGCCGATCACGGTGTCCGTCGTCGCATCCGACTCGGTCAATCGCCAGCCCACATCGGGCGCGCCCAATCATTCTGCGCCTGTCAGCACGCCCTACCGCACCACTGAAAACCGCATCCAGCTCTCGGTGCGTACCAAGCTGGCCCAGAATCTGCTCACGCAGGGCCACCCCACGCTCAAGGACTCGGTCTGGTTTGCCTACACGCAGCAGTCGTACTGGCAACTGTTCACGCCGCAGATCTCGCGCCCCTTCCGCGCCACGGATCACGAGCCCGAGGTGATCTACGTCTATCCGACCACGGCCCCGTTGCCGTTTGGCTGGAAATGGCGCTACAGCGGCATCGGGCTGGTGCACCAGTCCAATGGCCAGAGCGATCCCCTCTCGCGCAGCTGGAACCGCGCCTATTTGATGACCGGCATGGAACTGGACAACCGCTGGACCGTGGACGCCCGCATCTGGCAGCGCGTGCCCGAAAAGGCCGACAGTGACGACAACCCCGGCATCAGCGATTACATCGGCCGTGGCGAGCTGTCGGTGTACTGGAACGTGAACCGGGAAAACACCCTCGGCGCCACGCTGCGCAGTTCGCTGTCGAGCAGCGGCCGAGGCTCCGTCCGGCTTCAGTGGATGCAGACCCTCGGTCACGGTCTGTGGGGTGGCAAGAGCAACCTGCGCCTGCACACCGCGCTGTTCAGCGGATACGGCGACAGCATGATCGACTACAACCGCAAGCGCACCGTCTTCAGCGTCGGACTGAGCCTGGTGGACTTTTAGCCCGCATATTTGCGAGTCAGCACCGGCGACGCAACACCGATTCGGGTGCTCACAACTTGTTACTCAATCACCCTCAAGGAACGGGTGCGCCGGCGTTGGTGGACGCGACAATTACGACCGCACTCCGCGCCGCATGGCTCTTTGCGAGCTGCGCCCGATAAGCGCTGTTTTCTCGCGGTTTTATGCGCCATTGCCCCGCCGTGCAACCTCGACAATGCCGACACATGAGGAACATCCATGGACATGCAATATCAGCTCAAGGCAGGCAGCTACTACCTGTATGACATGCGCGAAGCGCCCAGCGCCATCACGGGCGAGCGCCGGTTCAAACTCAAGACCGATACGGTGGCCATCGCCTTTGACGCCTATACCGGCGAGGTGCACCAGCACGGCAGCCCGACCCGCATCCAATCGTGGGCCAACAACACCCGCCGCCGCCTGCGTGCTGCGGGCGCGCAGGATGCAGCCAACGATATCGTGGTGATATCGGGCCCGCTGCCGGTCGATGAGCTCAACAAGTGCCTGTGGGTGCGCGGCTATGCCCGCCGCATGCTGTCCCGGCTCGCCACACTGCCTCACGGCAAGCTGCAACGGACCGCTGAGCCGTTTCGCAAGGCAGCCTGAGTTTTCAAGCCCTCGGGGCCATGGGGCCCCGCCGCCCTGAGCGGCACATCCGCAATAGCCGCCCCAGGCCCACCCCCCCAAAAAACCATCAGCCCACGCGGGGGTCAACCCAGCTTTCTTTCAAGTGCCCGTCCAGGGCACTGGACACCGTCGCACAAGGCTCACGCCTCCAGGTCTTCCACCGTGCCGGTCTCGGTGGCCGCACAGGCGGGGCCATGCTTGACGATGGTGACGGGCACCGGGCTGGATCGGGCCACCTCCTGCGAAACCGACCCCAAGAGCGCGCTGGACAGCGCCCCGTGCCCGCGTGCGCCGATGATGACCATATCGCTGCCGGTGCTCTCGATCAAGTTCACCAGCATGCGGGCCTCGTCACCCACGCCGACTTCCGTCTCGCAGGGCACGCCTGCCGCATCCAGCAGCGCACGCGCCGGAGCCATCAGGTGCTCGCCCGCCTCCAGGCTGGCGGCGGCGATCAGGTCAGGGTCGCGGGCGGTGACCATCTCGTACAGCGTGGCGG
>JBKCTS010000298.1:0-2237 GCA_046318695.1 Acidovorax sp. | reverse complement strand
GGCTTCGATGGGACCAATGCCCATGATGTGCGGCGGCACGCCGCGCGCGGCGTAGCTCACAAAGCGCGCCAGCGGCGTCAGGCCAAACTGCTTGACGGCCTTTTCGCTGGCCACGATGAGCGCACCCGCGCCGTCACTGGTCTGCGAGCTGTTGCCAGCCGTGACGCTGCCGCGCGCAGCAAACACCGGCTTGAGCTTGGCCAGGCCTTCGAGCGACGTGTCGGGCCGGGGGCCTTCGTCCAGGCTCTCGGTGCGGCGCTTTTCCACCACGTCGCCGGTGGCAAGGTTGGGCGAACGCTCCACGACCTCAAAGGGGGTGATCTCGTCGGTGAACTCACCGGCCTGTTGCGCCCGGATGGCGCGCAGGTGGGATTCGAGCGCGAAGGCATCCTGCGCCTCGCGGCTCACCTTCCACTGCTGGGCCACCTTCTCGGCCGTGAGGCCCATGCCGTAAGCAATGCCCACGTTTTCGTCACGCGCAAAAATTTCTGCGTTGAACGAAGGCTTGTTGCCGCCCATGGGCACCAGGCTCATCGACTCGGCGCCACCAGCAATCAGCACGTCGGCCTCACCCACGCGGATGCGGTCGGCGGCCATTTGCAGCGCCGTGATGCCCGATGCGCAAAAGCGGTTCACGGTGACGCCACCGACAGGGTGGTCAAACGCCAGGCCCACCGCGATGCGCGCCATGTTCATGCCCTGCTCGCCCTCGGGGAACGAGCAGCCGATGATGGCGTCTTCAATCGCCTTGGGGTCCAGCGTAGGCACCTGAGTCATGGCGCTTTTGATGGCTGCCACCAGCAGGTCGTCGGGCCGGGTGTTCTTGAAATAGCCGCGGCCCGAGCGCCCGATGGGCGTGCGCGTGGCCGCGACGATGTAGGCGTCCTGGACTTGTTTTTGAGCCATGGTGGTGAAACTCCTTCAATTCTTTGTGGCGGGGCGGCTGGACGGAACCCAGGCCCACGTGAATGCACATTCGACCGGCTCCACACCAGCCTCGTCAGTCACCGTGACGGTGACTTGCACCTCGCCCTTGTCGCTGGCCTGCATGGCGGCGCGCTGCTCTGCGCTGAGGGTGGCCACGGCCTTGAGCCCGCCCGTGGCGCGCTTTTTGAACGCCATGCTGAACTCTTTGGCCAGGGGCAGGCAGTCGTCGCGGACATTCATGCCTACCACCATGCCAGTGGCCGTTTCGGCCAGCAGGTTCATGGCCGAAGCATGTACGCCGCCGATGTGGTTGCGCACTCGGTGCTCGTTGGGCAGGCGCACCTCGACGCGCTCGGGCGCGAGCGATACAAACCTCACCCCAGCCGTGCCGGTGAAGGGCACGGCACGGCGCAGGATGATGTTCTGCACGAAGCCGCGCATGAAGGCGGGGGCCTCGTCCAGGCGCATCAGCGAGCGCTGGAGTTTGTTGGGGGCTGGTGCTGCGCTCATGCCAGGCACCCATCGCACGGCGCATAGCGCGCATCCCTTGATGCTGGCGCGGCCAAGGCTCGCGCGCCCGTGGAACTGGCTTTGCCAGGCCACCGGGTGCATCTCCCACCCGCAAGAGAGAGGGAAGGCGCGAAGCGACTCAGGGGCTGCATCATCAATTGCGAACCGGCTTGCCAGTCGAAAGCATGCCCAGGATGCGCTCATGCGTCTTGGGCTGCGCGATCAGGTGGCAAAACACCTTGCGCTCGAGCGTGAGCAGGTATTCGTCGCTCACCAGCGCGCCCGCATCCACATCACCACCGCAGACCACCTCGGCGATCATCGCGCCGATCTTGAAGTCGTAGGCACTGATGAAACCGCCGTCGCGCATGTTCACCAACTGCGCCTTGATCGTGGCCAGGCCACTGCGACCCGCCACCGGGAAAAGGCGCTTGTGGGGCGCCCGCCAGCCGCTGGCAGCCATGGACTTGGCTTCGTTGATGGCCACAAACAGCAGTTCATCCTTGTGCGGCACGATGACGTCGCTCTCGAGCAGGTAGCCGAGCTTGCGCGATTCCAGCGCGCTGGTGCCCACCTTGGCCATGGCGGCGGCGGTGAAGCCTTCAGTCAGGAAGGGCAGGAGGTCCTTGCCCGTTGAGGCCGCCATGTTCTCGGCCGCACGTCGGGCAATGTAGGTCAGGCCACCGGCGCCGGGCACCAGGCCCACACCCACTTCCACCAGGCCGATATAGCTTTCCATGTGGGCCACGCGCCGGGCCGAATACACGGCCAGCTCGCAGCCGCCGCCCAGCGCCATGCCG
>JBKCTS010000297.1:0-5890 GCA_046318695.1 Acidovorax sp. | reverse complement strand
CTTCCCGGACCGCGAGCACTTCGGCCGCATCTTCTTCAACCAGGCCAACATGAGCGCCATGGGCATCGCGCAGATCGCCGTGGTCATGGGGTCGTGCACGGCGGGCGGTGCCTATGTGCCTGCGATGAGCGATGAATCGATCATCGTCAAGAACCAGGGCACCATCTTTCTGGGTGGCCCGCCGCTGGTCAAGGCCGCGACGGGCGAGGTCGTCACCGCCGAAGACCTGGGCGGCGGCGATGTGCACACCCGCCTGTCTGGCGTGGCCGACCACCTGGCGCAAAACGACCTGCATGCGCTGCAACTGGCCCGCAATGCGGTGCGAAATCTGAATAAAAACAAGGCTCCCGCGCCCGATGACAGGGCTTCGGTAGCTCCTAAATGTGTAGCAGAAGAACTTTATGGCGTGATCCCCGTGGACACACGCAAGCCCTTTGACGTGCGCGAGATCATTGCCCGCATCGTCGATGGCAGCGAGTTCGACGAGTTCAAGGCCCGCTACGGCACCACGCTGGTCACCGGCTTTGCGCGCATCGAAGGCATGCTGGTGGGCATCATTGCCAACAACGGTATTTTGTTTTCTGAATCTGCGCTCAAGGGCGCGCACTTCATCGAGCTGTGCTGCCAGCGCAAGATTCCGCTGGTGTTTCTGCAGAACATCACCGGCTTCATGGTGGGCCGCAAGTACGAAAACGAGGGCATTGCCCGCAACGGTGCCAAGATGGTCACGGCCGTGGCCACCGCCAGCGTGCCCAAGTTCACCATCATCATCGGCGGCAGCTTTGGCGCGGGCAACTACGGCATGTGCGGCCGCGCTTACTCGCCGCGCTTTTTGTGGATGTGGCCCAACGCGCGCATCAGCGTGATGGGCGGCGAGCAGGCCGCGGGCGTGCTGGCCACCGTCAAGCGCGACCGCATCGAGGCCAAGGGCGGGCAGTGGAGCATGGAGGAGGAAGAAGCCTTCAAGGCCCCTATCCGCCGCCAGTACGACGAACAGGGCCATCCCTACTACGCCACCGCCCGCCTGTGGGACGACGGCGTCATTGACCCCGCCGACACCCGCCGCGTGCTGGCGCTGGCCCTGGCCGCCACACGCAATGCGCCGATCGAAGACACACGGTTTGGCCTGTTCCGCATGTAAGGAGGTATGAAAAATGCGCGCGTCGTTTGTTTGGGTTTTGGGATGGGTGCTGGCCACGGCAATCGGTGCCGCGCAGGCCCGCGTGGTGGAAGAGCAGATGGATGTCCCCGTGCAGGTGAAGAATGTCTGGGGCAAGGAGATTGCGCAAACCATCCGCGTCACGGTTTGGTCAGACGACTCCAACCCCCGGCCTGCGCCCATTGCCATCGTCAACCACGGGCGCGCACCCGATGCCCAGGGCCGTGCTGCCCTGGGCCGCGCGCGCTACACCGATGCGTCGCGCTACCTGCTGCGCAGGGGGTTTGTGGTGGTGGTGCCCACCCGCGTGGGCTACGGCGTCAGCGGCGGCGAAGATGTGGAAGACACCGGGGCCTGCAACAACCGCAACTTTGCGCCTGCCTTTGCCGCAGCGGCCCAGCAAATGCTGGCGGCGCTCCATGCCGTGCGCCAGCGCCCCGATGTGGCACCAGACCGTGTGCTGGTGATCGGGCAATCCTTTGGTGGCGCCAGCACGGTGGCGCTGGCCGCCATGAACCCGCCCGGCGTGCAGGCCGCCATCAACTTTGCCGGGGGCAGTGGCGGCGACCCCAAAGGCCGGCCCCAAAACCCTTGCTCACCCGCGGTGCTCGAGCGCACCTATGGCCAATACGGCGCGCAGGCCAAGGTCCCCATGCTGTGGGTTTACACCGAAAACGACATGTTCTTTGGCCCCCAACTGCCCAGGCAATGGCATGCCGCCTTCACCCAGGCCGGTGGCAAGGCGCGCTTCGTGCAGTTTCCCCCGCATGGGGAAGACGGGCATTCCCTGTTCACGCGCTTTCCCGAGGTCTGGCAGCCTGCCGTGTCGGAGTTTCTGGACGCCAACGGGTTCGCGCCTGCGAGCCGCCAGTGAAACCTTGCGCGATTGAGTCACTGAAAGAGCAGATATGCCCTTCCGCCCTGCATCGCTTCCCAAGGCCCTGAGGCTGCTGGCCTGCACTGCGGCGGTTTGCGGCACTGCCCTTGCGGCGTGGGCGCAAACGCCGCCCCAGGCGGGCCCCATGCAGCGTGTGGACATACCGTTGCCCTCGGGTGTGGTGCTGCGCGCCCACTGGCTACCGGCCCCGCAGGCCGCACCGGCTGACGGCCAGACCGGTGTACCCGCCCAGCCCGCCGTCATGGCCCTGCACGGCTGTGGCGGGCTGTACACCAAGGGCGGCGCGCTGTCATCGCGCTACCGCGAAGCGGCGCAAACACTGCATGCCGCGGGCTATGCCGTGCTGATGCCCGACAGTTTTGGATCACGCGGCCTTGGCGATGTGTGCCAGACGCGCTACAGCGACCGCAGCGTGGGTGTGAACGACCGCGTGCAGGACGCCCGCGCCGCGCTGGTGTGGCTGGCCGCGCAACCCGGCGTGGATGCCCGGCGCCTGGGCGTGCTGGGCTGGTCCAACGGCGGCACCACCACGCTGAACCTGCTGGAGCAGCGGCGCACCCACCCACAGCCGGGCGAGCCGCCACTGGCGGGCGCGGCCGTGTTCTACCCGGGCTGCAGCCCGTTGCTCAGGCGGCAGGCGGTGGCAGAAAGCGTGCCGTTGCTCATGCAACTGGGCGCGCTGGACGACTGGACCCCCGCGCAGCCCTGCGTGGACTGGGCTGCCACGCTCCAGGCCCGGGCGGGCAGCGATGTCACCGTGCATGTGTACGAGGGCAGCTACCACGGCTTTGACGGCACGGGCCCGGTGCGCCTGCGCGGCGATGTGCCCAACGGCACCTCGGCCAAGGGCGTGCACCAGGGCGGCAACCCCCAGGCGCGCGCGCAGTCGCTGGCCGCCTTGCAATCGTTCTGGAGCCGGGTGCTCGGTACCCGGGTGACGCCATGAACCCCACCCAACACTTTGGCCTGCTGGCGCGCTACAACGCGTGCGCAACAGATCGCCTGCTCGACGCTGTGGCGGCCGTGCCTGACGCCGACTATCGCCGTGATGTGGGCCTGTTTTTTGGCAGCATCCACGGCACGCTCAACCACCTGCTGGTGGGCGAGCATCTGCTGTGGTTTGTGCGGTTTGCGGAAGGCACTTCGCCGCGCGTCGCGCTGGATGACGAGGTAGAGACGGACCGCCTGCGGCTCGCACAACGATTGCGCGATGGTGCTGCACGCTGGCATCCGTTAATTGCGGACTGGCCATTGGAGCGCTGGGATGGCACGCTGGACTACACCACCATGCGTGGCACGGCTGCGTCGCTGCCATTTGCTGCCACGCTGGCACATGTGTTCAACCACGGCACCCACCATCGCGGGCAGATCACTGCTGCCTTGACGGCACTCGGTCAGCCGTGCCCTGAACTGGATCTTGTTTATTTTCTGCAGGCCGAACAGGCCGGAGGCACACCATGACCCACCACCTGCACATCACCTACGAAGGCGCCGTGGCGCGCATCACCCTCGCGCAGCCCGAGATTCGTAACGCCTTCAGTGATGAGGTCATTGCGGAGGTAACGGCCGCATTCGCCGAGGTGGGCGGCCGCGCTGATGTGCGTGCGGTGGTGCTGGGCGCGCAGGGCCCCGCCTTTTGCGCGGGCGCCAACCTCAACTGGATGCGCCGCATGGCCGACTACACGCATGAGGAAAACATGGCCGATGCCCGCAAGCTGGCCGAGATGCTGAATGTGATCTACGAATGCCCCAAGCCCACCATTGCGCGTGTGCAGGGCGATGTGTATGCGGGCGGCATGGGCCTGGTCGCCGCCTGCGACATGGCGGTGGCTGTGGACACGGCGGGCTTTTGCCTCAGCGAGGTCAAGCTGGGGCTGATCCCTGCCACCATCAGCCCGTATGTGATCCGCGCCATGGGTGCGCGTGCGGCGCACCGCTATTTCCTCACCGCCGAGCGCTTTGGCGCAGCCGAGGCACTGCGCATGGGTTTTGTGCACGAGGTGGTGTCGGCCGACCAGCTCGATGCCAAGGTCGATGAACTGGTCAAAGCCCTGGTCGCTGCCAGCCCCAATGCCGTGCGCGTGTGCAAAAAGCTGGTCATTGATGTGGCCGAGCGCGAGATCAATGCTGGGTTGATTGCTGCCACCGTGCAGGGCATTGCCGACATCCGCGCCAGTGACGAGGGCAAGGAAGGCGTGCAGTCCTTTTTGAACAAGCGCCAACCCGCTTGGCTTGGCTGATCGCACGGGCAAGCCATGGATACCCTTTGGTTTAACGTGGTGCAGTGGCTCCACACACTGGGGCTGCATGTGGATGGCGGCACCGCGCAGGCTGTGGGCGATGCGGCGGCCAGTGCCACCGCCAAGCTCGACATGCCCAGCCTGCTGGCCCTGGCGGCAGCGCTGGGCTGGGCCAGCGGGTTTCGGCTGTATGCCGTGGTGTTCCTGGTGGGGATGATGGGCTTGCTGGGCTGGATGCCGCTGCCGCCGGGCCTGGCCATGCTGCAGCACCCGGCCGTACTGCTGGTCAGCGGCTTCATGCTGCTGGTGGAGTTCTTTGCCGATAAGGTGCCGTGGGTGGACAGCGCGTGGGACGCGGTGAATGCCTTCATCCGCGTGCCCGCCGGTGCTGCGCTGGCCTATGGCGTGTTCGGTGCCGACAACGCCACCATGGCCGTGGTGGCGGGGCTGCTCGGCGGCTCGCTGTCGGCCACGGCCTTGGCCACCAAGATGACCACGCGGGCGGCCGTCAACACCTCGCCCGAGCCGTTTTCCAATTGGGGCCTGTCGTTCTTTGAAGATGGTCTGGTGGTCGCCGTGGTGTGGCTGGCCACGCAGCACCCGGTGGCGTTCGGTGTTGCGCTGGTGGTGATGGTGATCGTTTCGGTGCTGCTGCTGGTGGTGCTGTTCAAGTTTCTGCGTGCCGTGCTGCGGCGCTTGCCCTCTTTCTTTTCCGGTTCTGCCAAGGTCGCGTAAATGTTCAAAAAGATCCTCATCGCCAATCGCGGCGTTCTGGCCTTCGGCCAGGCGAAGCAAAACAGCCGCGTAGCGGATGTTTCTGCAAATCGCATGGCACGCGTAGCGTGCGCAGGCGATCTCGCCGCAGGAGGGCGCCATGTTTAAAAAAATCCTCATCGCCAATCGCGGCGAGATCGCCTGCCGTGTCGCCGCCACAGCGAAACGCCTGGGCGTGAAAACCGTGGCGGTGTATTCAGACGCCGACGCGCAGGCCAAGCATGTGGCCGTGTGCGACGAGGCCGTGCACATTGGCGGCAGCGCGCCCAAGGACAGCTACCTGCGCTGGGAGCGCATCATCGAGGCCGCCCAGGCCACGGGCGCGCAGGCCATTCATCCCGGCTACGGTTTCCTGAGCGAGAACGAAGACTTCGCCAAGGCCTGTGCCGACGCGGGGCTGGTGTTCATCGGCCCCCCTGCCAGCGCCATCAACGCCATGGGGCTCAAGGCCGAGTCCAAGCGCCTGATGGAGCAGGCCCAGGTGCCGCTGGTGCCCGGCTACCACGGTGCAGACCAGGACCCGGCCCTGCTGCAGCGCGAGGCCGACCGCATTGGCTACCCGGTGCTCATCAAGGCCAGCGCAGGCGGCGGCGGCAAGGGTATGCGGGCTGTGGACAAGGCCGAGGACTTTGCGGCCGCGCTCGACTCGTGCAAGCGCGAGGCCATCAACAGCTTTGGCGACGATGCCGTGCTGGTCGAAAAGTATGTGCAGCGCCCGCGTCATATCGAGATCCAGGTGTTTGGCGACACGCATGGCAACTGCGTGTATTTGTTTGAGCGCGACTGCTCGGTGCAGCGCCGCCACCAAAAGGTGCTGGA
>JBKCTS010000296.1:0-14243 GCA_046318695.1 Acidovorax sp. | reverse complement strand
TCCACTTCACCGCGAAAGCGCGCGGGTGCCCGGGCATCAATCACGGTCTGCCCCGGCTGGGCCAGCCCGGCCAGCACCTGCTCGGCCGTTGCAAGCTGGCGCAGGGGCGCGCCAAGCGAAAAATTCGACTGGAAGTGCCCTGGCTCTATGCCGGTGCGCACGGCACCGCCCGCGGCCTGCCATGCTTGCAGCCCCCCGTCGAGAACCGCCACGGCATCATGGCCCGCCCACTTGAGCATCCACCACAGGCGGCCGCAGTAGTTGGCGCCCTGCCGGTCGTACACCACGGCCTGCATGGTGTTGGCAAAGCCGACGCTGCAGAGCCACATGGCAAAGCGCTCCCGGCTGGGCAGCGGATGGCGTCCACCCGATGCGGGACTGTCGGCCTCCTGCGCGGTCAGGGTGCCGCTGGCGCCGGGCATGCCGTGCCGGGCACTGAGGTCTTCGTTCAGATCGGCAAACACTGCGCCGGGAATATGCCCCGCTGCGTATTGCTGCGCCCCTGCGCCGGGCTGCATCAGGTCGAAGCTGCAGTCAAACACCATCAGGGGCGCGCCGCCCGCCATGTGCGACTGCAGTTGTGTGGCGGAAATAAGTGTGGTGTAGGGCGTAGGCTGCATCATGGTGGTCTGCGGGGGATCGAAGCCCCCATTGTGTCCAACTGGATCATCAGCGGGTTTCATTGCTTGATCTTTTGAGGTGTGTCAATGCTCCTGCGCCGGGGCTTGCGGGGCGGCGCGGGCTCGCAAAATGGTGGCGGCAATGCCGCTGCCAACGATCAGCGCCATGCCCGCCCAGGCAATCGGCGGCAGGTGGTCACCAAACAGCAGCACGCTGTAGAAGGCGGCAAACACGAGGCCCGAATACTGCAGGTTGGCCACCACCAGCGTGCCCCGCTGGGTCTTGGCGCTGGCGTAGGCGCGCGTCATGCAAAGCTGGCCGCCAGCGGCCAGAATGCCGACGGGCAGCAGCCACAGCGCGGGCCAGCCGGGCCACTGCGACACCCCGGCGAACAGCATGGCCATGCCGCCGGCCAGCGCAGAGCCGACCGCGAAATAAAACACGGTGCGCGATTCCGGCTCGCCCAGCCGCGACAGCGCCACCACCTGCAGGTAGGCAAACGCAGCGGTGATGCCGGACATAAGGCCGATCATCCCGGCGAAACCCTGGTTTTGCTCCAGACTGGGCCTGAGCATCATCACCACGCCCACAAAACCGGTGAGCACCGTGACGATCAGGATGCCCTGCAGTGCCGGGCGCGGTGAGGCGGCTGAGGGCCGCCAGGTCAGCAAGGTACCGCCCACCACAAAGGCTGCAATCCACACGCTGCTCATGTAGTTGAGCGTCATGGCCGTGGCCAGCGGCAGGTGGGCAATGGCATAGAACCAGGCCCCCAGGGACACCACCCCGACCAGGCTGCGCCAGGCGTGCATGCCGGGGTACGTGGTGGCCAGCGAGACGCGCTGGCTGCGTGCCAGCAGCCACAGGATGACGATGCCGATGAGGCCGCGGTAGAACACCAGCTCGGCCGAGTTGAAAAAGCCCGAAGCGATCTTCACGCACACGCCCATGCTTGCAAACAGGAACGCGGCCAACACCATCCACAGGGCTTGCATCGGGGAGCAGATTGTCGGGTGAGTGCACCACAGGGTGCAGATAAAAAATAGCCGCCAGCGCTTGTCATTCAAGCACTGGCAGCTATTGTAATGAGAGCGATTCAGGCCATCAGCGCGAAATGGCGGGAATCACGACGCTGTTTGAGAGTTCAAAAAAATGGCCCTGGCTCAGGCCCAGGCCTTGAAAAACTGGCGCGGCCCAGACCAGCGCCCCCGCGCAAGGGCCGCCCCGCCGCGCTGGGGGCGTCCCCCCTTGGGGGGCGAAGCGGCTCAGGGGGGGCTTTCCATACTTTCGCGGTACCACTCGTGAAAGTGCTGCATGCCGTCTTCCATGGGGCTTTGGTAGGGGCCTGCCTCGTTGTCACCGCGTGCCAGCAAGGCGCGGCGGCCGGCGTCCATGCGCTCGCCGATCTCGTCGTCCTCGACGCAGGTTTCCATGTATGCGGCCTTTTGCGCCTCGACGAACTCGCGCTCGAACGCCGCGATTTCTTCGGGGTAGTAAAACTCCACCATGTTCATCGTCTTCGTCGGACTGATGGGGTGCAGCGTGGAGACGGTGAGCACATGCGGATACCACTCGACCATGATGTGCGGGTACAGCGTGAGCCAGATGGCGCCATGCTTGGGCGGCTTGCCCTCGCGGTAGGCCAGCAGGGCCTGGTGCCAGCGTTCGTACACGGGGCTTCCGGCCTTGCCCAGGCGGTTGGCCACGCCCACGGTCTGCACCGAGTAGTTCTTGCCAAACTCCCAGCGCAGATCGTCGCAGGTGACAAAGCTGCCCAGCCCAGGGTGGAAGGGGCCTACGTGGTAATCCTCCAGATAGACCTCGATGAAGGTCTTCCAGTTGTAGTTGCACTCGTGCATTTCCACATGGTCCAGCACGTAGCCGTCAAAGCTCAGGTCGGCCTGCGGGCCCATCGCAGCCAGGTCGGCCGCCACATCGCAGCCGTTGTCTTCAAACAGCAGGCCGTTCCACTCGCGCAGCTTGTAGTTGTTGAGATTCAGGCAAGGGTCATGCGCAAAGTGCGGCGCACCCAGCAGTTCGCCCTGGGGGCTGTAGGTCCAGCGGTGCAGGGGGCACACGATGTTGCCGCCCGCGCTGCCTTTTTGCTGGTGGTGCAGAGAGCCCTTGCCCTTGAGCATGATGGCCTGGCGGTGGCGGCACACGTTGGAGACCAGCTCAACCCCGCCCTGGGCGTTGCGCACCAGCGCGCGGCCTTCGCCCTCCTGGGGCAGCGCGTAGTAGTCGCCCGCGTTGGGCACGGACAATTGGTGCCCCACATAGCGGGGCCCGCGCCGGAAGATGGTGTCCAACTCGCGCCGAAAAAGCGCCTCGTCAAAGTAGCTTGAAACTGGTAGTTGGCTTACAGCCTGCTGCAGTTGAAGACTTAAATCAGACATGGGTGACCTGACCTAAAGACTCCCCACAGGGAGGTGCGCCCAAGCGCATCTGGAAAAACAAAACCGGCTCAGAAGGCGGCCGGCTCGAAAAGGAATGGGATTATAGGCGGTGGGGTTATTTCCGTATCTGCCCTATGTGTATTGAACCTAAGGACGGCAGTTGACCGCTTGTCATCTTGCCGCACACCGCACACCGCACGGACTCGGGCCTTGGGTTGTTTTTGCAGCCGCACCTTTTGGGTGACAGCGCTATGCACTTGCCAGCGCTGCTTTTGGAGCGCCTTGCGGCGTTGCTCCTCCTTGCAGGCACGAAGTACCGCTTGCCCTTGCGATGGCGTTAACCGGCCCTATTGCGGCCACGCGGTCGGTGCCGTGCGGCGCGCTTGCGCCATGGGCCCAGGCCGTTGGGGCCCACGCCACTGACGGGCAGGTGCGGTGGGGGTGCGCCTAAAATCTTGTTTTTTGTTCCGCGCGTTGTCGCTGTCCCCTATGCCCAAGTCCTCTGCCACCTCCGCCGCATCTTCTGAACCGGCCAGCTATGAGGCGGCCCTGCAAGAGTTGGAGCAGCTCGTGGGCAGCATCGAGTCGGGCCAGATGCCGCTGGACCAGATGCTTGCGGGCTACCAGCGTGGAGCCAAGCTGCTGGCGTTTTGCCGGGACAGGCTGGAGGCGGTGCAGGACCAGATCAGGGTGCTCGACGAAGGGCAGCTGCAACCATGGTCGCAGGAATGAGCGCCGGGGCCGTGGCACGGGCCGGGCATCCTTTGCCGCCGCTGGACATCGCTGCCTGGAGTCAGGGCCATCTCGCTCGGGTCGAGGCAGCGCTGGGCCGGTGGGTGGGGCATGGCGCGCCTGCCGGGCTTGGCGAGGCCATGCGCTACGCCGTGCTCGACGGCGGCAAGCGGCTGCGCCCCCTGCTGGTGCTGGCTGCCCACGAGGCCGCATGCAGCGCGCTTGCGGGCGAAGCGGGCGGCCAGAGCGAGGCGGCTTTGCGCGCGGCGTGTGCGGTGGAGTTGATCCATGCCTACTCGCTGGTCCATGACGACATGCCCTGCATGGACAACGATGTGCTTCGCCGGGGCAAGCCGACGGTGCATGTGCAGTTCGGCGAGGCGCAGGCGCTGCTGGCGGGTGATGCCCTGCAGGCCTTTGCATTCGAGCTGCTGGCGCCCGATGCAATCGACGCATCCGTTCCTGTGGCCATGCAGGCTGCCCTGTGCCGGCTGTTGGCGCGGGCTGCGGGCTCGGCCGGTATGGCTGGCGGTCAGGCCATCGATCTGGCCAGCGTTGGGGTGGCCCTGTCTGAAGATCAGTTGCGTCACATGCACCGCCTCAAGACCGGTGCGCTGTTGCAGGGCAGCGTGCTGATGGGCGCAGTCTGTGGGCAGTCTGCGCCAGCGCAGTACCAGGCCTTGTCCGACTACGGTGCGGCGGTGGGGCTGGCGTTTCAGGTGGTTGATGACATTCTCGACGTGGTCGCCGATTCGGCCACGCTTGGCAAGACGGCAGGCAAGGATGCCGCCGCTGACAAGCCAACCTATGTATCGCTTTTGGGCCTGGCGCCCGCGCAGGCTTACGCCCGGCAACTGCTGGACGAAGCGCTCCTTGCCTTGCAGCGCAGTGGGCTGCCCGATACCCGTGCCCTGGCTGCGCTGGCCGACATGGTGGTGCGCCGCTCGCATTGATATGCTGCCGTGCTTTAACTGCCTGCCCGAACGGCCATCGGTGCGCGCTGCGCGAAATCGATTTAAAAATAGCTTCGGGCGCTTGCTAGACAAGCGCTGATAGCTACTAAATTCATAGCAATGTCCACGACATCTTTTCCCCTGCTGCAGACCATCAACGACCCCGCGGACCTGCGCAAGCTCTCGCGTGCCGAGCTCAAGGTGCTGGCGGCCGAGCTGCGCGGTTTTGTGCTCGAGAGCGTCTCGCGCACTGGCGGTCACCTGAGCTCCAACCTGGGAACGGTGGAGCTGACCGTGGCCCTGCACTACGTGTTCCATACCCCCCAAGACCGGCTGGTGTGGGACGTGGGCCACCAGACTTATCCCCACAAAATCCTGACCGGTCGGCGCGACCGCATGCACACCCTGCGCCAGCTCGGTGGCATCTCGGGCTTTCCGCAACGCACGGAGAGCGAGTACGACACGTTTGGCACGGCGCACTCGAGCACCAGCATTTCTGCTGCGCTCGGCATGGCGATCGCCGCCAAGCGCAAGGGCGAAGACCGGCACGCGGTGGCCATCATCGGCGATGGCGCCATGAGCGCAGGCATGGCGTTTGAGGCATTGAACAATGGCGGCGTGTCGGATGCCAATTTGCTGGTGGTGCTCAATGACAACGACATGAGCATCAGCCCGCCCGTAGGCGCCCTCAACCGGTATCTTGCCCAACTGATGAGCGGCCAGTTCTACGCAGCCGCGAAAAGCGTAGGCAAGACGGTGCTCAGGCCCGTGCCGCCCCTGCTGGAATTGGCCAAGCGCTTTGAGCAGCAGGCCAAGGGCATGGTGGTGCCCGCCACGCTGTTTGAGAAGTTCGGCTTCAACTACATCGGGCCCATCGACGGGCACGACCTCGATTCATTGATCCCGACGCTGGAGAACATCAAGAGCCTCAAGGGGCCCCAGTTTCTGCATGTGGTCACCAAGAAGGGCCAGGGCTACAAACTCGCCGAGGCCGACCCTGTGGCCTACCACGGGCCCGGCAAGTTCGACCCCGCTGTGGGCCTGCTGGCCAGCGCCTCGGTGCCCAAGCTCACATTCACCCAGGTGTTCGGGCAATGGCTGTGTGACATGGCTGCCCACGACAATCGCCTGGTGGGCATCACCCCGGCCATGCGTGAAGGTTCGGGCATGGTCGAGTTTGAAAGGCGTTTTCCCGATCGCTATTACGACGTGGGCATTGCCGAGCAGCACGCTGTGACGTTTGCGGCGGGCATGGCGTGTGAGGGCGACAAGCCGGTGGTGGCAATCTACTCCACGTTCCTGCAGCGCGCATACGACCAGCTGATCCATGACGTCGCCTTGCAAAACCTGCCCGTCGTCTTTGCGCTGGACCGCGCCGGCCTGGTGGGTGCCGACGGCGCTACCCATGCGGGAGCCTACGACATTGCGTTTGTGCGCTGCATTCCCAACATGAGCATGGCCTGCCCCGCCGATGAACGCGAGTGCCGGCAACTGCTGACCACCGCGTTTGAGCAGGACCATCCGGTAGCGGTGCGCTACCCGCGTGGCAGCGGTGCCGGAGCCGTGCCGCTGGCCAGCCTGGAGGGCCTGCCGTTCGGCAAGGGCGAGGTGCGCCGTCTGCGCCAGGGCGCTGATGATGCAGCGGGCGGCGCGGCGCCGCGCATTGCCATCCTGGCCTTTGGAACCCTGCTGTATCCGGCGCTGGAAGCCGGTGAAAGGCTCGATGCCACGGTGGTCAACATGCGCTGGGCCAAGCCCCTGGACGAGGCGCTGCTGCGCGAAGTGGCGCAAAGCCACGATGCCTTGGTCACTGTGGAGGAAGGCGCGGTCATGGGCGGTGCCGGCAGCGCCGTGATTGAGGCGCTGGGCGCCATGGGCATCGCACTGCCTGTGCTGCAGCTGGGCCTGCCCGATGTCTTCATCGAGCATGGCGACCCGGCCAAGCTGCTGGCGCTGCAGGGGTTGGATGCGGCGGGCATTTACACATCGATTGCGGCCCGTTTCCTGCCCGACAAGTCAGTCTGAAAACGCCCACCGGGCGGGCCTTTTGGGGCCGCCTCGTGGAAGCTTGCAAAAGCCTGAGGGCGCATCGCCCGCGCCGCCTTTTCGCGGGAAAACCCGTAAAAGCCACCCGGTGCATGTTGCTACAGTGTGCGTCGGTCTAGTCAAGGCGCTTGCGCGTCGTGCTCAACGCGTGCAGCCTAAGTTTTGCAATCATCAATTTGGAGAGAACCTCATGGATCGTCGTTCAATCATCAAGCACGCTGGCATCGCCGGTGTGCTGGCTGCAGGCGCTGCGCCCGCTGTCCACGCCCAGGCGGCCATTCGCTGGCGTCTGGCATCCAGCTTCCCCAAGTCGCTGGACACCATTTACGGTGGCGCTGATGTGTTCGCCAAAGCGGTCAAGGCCATGTCCGGCGGCAAGTTTGAAATCTCCGTGCACGCCGGTGGCGAGCTGATGCCTCCCTTCGGCGTGCTGGATGGCGTGCAGCAGGGTACTGTGGAGATCTGCCACACCGTGCCTTACTACTTCTACGGCAAGAACCCCGCCTTCGCGCTGGGCTCGGCCATTCCTTTCGGCTTCAATGCACGCCAGATGAACGCCTGGATGTTGCACGGCAACGGCCGCAAGCTGATGAACGAGTTCTATGCGAACTACAACGTCGTCAGCTTCGCTGGCGGTAACACCGGCACTCAGATGGGCGGCTGGTACCGCAAAGAAATCAAGACGCCTGCAGACTTCAAGGGCTTGAAAATGCGCCTGGGCGGCGGCCTGGTGGGTGAAGTGATGCAAAAGCTGGGTGCCGTTCCCCAGAGTATCCCTGGCGGCGAGGTGTACCAGGCGCTCGAAAAGGGCACGCTGGATGCAGCCGAATGGGTGGGACCATACGACGACCAAAAACTGGGCTTCAACAAGGTCGCTCCGTTCTACTATTACCCCGGCTGGTGGGAAGGTGGCCCTGAGGTGGACTTCTACGTCAATAACAAGGCCCTGGAAAGCCTGTCGGCTGAAAACCGCGCCATCATCGAAGCGGCCACTGCCCTCGCGCACACCGACATGCTGGCCAAGTACGACGCGTTGAACCCTGGCGCTCTCAAGCAGCTTGTGGCTGCCAAGACCAAGGTGCTGCCGTTCTCGCAGGCCGTGATGGACGCATCTTTCAAGGCCGCCATGGAAGTGTTCGCCGAGAACGATGCCAAGAGCCCCGAGTGGAAGAAGATCTACGCCGACATGCGTACCTTCCAGCGCGATCAAATTCTGTGGTTCCGCTTCGCCGAAGGCCGTTACGACACCTTTATGTCGGCCCAAAAAGTCTGATTGCAAGAGGGCCGGACCCGCGGTGTGGAGCCGCGGGTCTGAGACCTTGTCACCCAGAAGCCTGCCCAGTTCGCCTGGCAGGCTTTTTTGCGCCTGCAGGCGGCAGCGGCCATGTACAGACTGCGGCCGGTCTCGTGTGCCCTGAGTGTCTGCTGCAGCCATCCCGCCCGGCCTTGAGGACAGACCTGGTGCTGCCGTGACTGCAGTTGCTGCGGCAGGGCTGATGCGGCAGGTGTCGGGCCCAAGCCGTTGGCCGGGACCCAGTCTTCCGGAAGTGCGGTGAATTGTGCGGCGGCACGGCGAAGGACCTTGCAACGCGGTGTGCACGCACCGCGCACCGAGTGCCGCGCAAAAATGGCGCGAGAAGCCAGCGCTGTACCGCCGCACTGTACGGTCATGCATGCTTGCCAGTTGTCGCGGGAAGCCTTGCGCACCGGTGCTCGGGGGCAGTGGGGCATACTGCGCGATTCATGTGCAGGGCTCCTATTGAGTCGGCATCAACCAACTTGAATGCGTTGATGCGGTTCGACGCTCTGCGCAAGGCTTCGACAGGCTCAGCCCGAACGGCTGGTTCAAGTTCAAAGGTGCCGACTCAATAATCAGCCTCGCAGACTCACAGCATCGGGCCTGGTTGCCCGGTGGTGGTCCTGCCGAACTGTCGTTGCACGCGGGCCGCTGTCATTTGCGCCAGACACCGGTGTTGCGGTGGGCGGTCTCCCTCCCTGTCAGCCAGCTGCCTAGGGGCAATTGCGGGTGGGATGGGCTGCGATCGTTGGTATGTCGATGCGCAGGCAGCTGACTCAAGCCACCAGGATATGCACGTCAGGCACAGGTTCGCCCAGTCAGGCAGGCAGCAAAAAGCCCCTTGGCAGGCAGGCTGGCAAGGGGCTCGGCATGGGTCGGCCTACCGGTCAGGGCCGCGCCTTCTCAGGCTTCATCAGTTCTTTTTCTCGCCTGCCAGGGACTCCTGCAGTGCCTTGAGCGGGTCTACTTCAGCCGGCGCGTCAGCCGGTGGTGCCATGCCTGCGGCCGGGTCGCCGGCTGAATCGGCCGCCGGATCGGGCGCGGGTGCGAGGTCACCGCCCATGCTGTTCAGGCGCTGCATTACGTCTTCTTCGTTCATGGTTTCGACCTTGTCCAGGTTGCCCGTGACGACACCCGGGTAGGCCATGATCACACCGACCATGATCAGCTGGAGGATGATGAAGGCGATGGAGCCCTTGTAGATTTCCGTGGTCGTCACGGCGGGGATGTTGGCGCCTGTGACCCTGTCCTTGTAGTCCTTGCGCGGTGCCACGCTGCGCAGGTAGAACAGCGCAAAACCGAATGGCGGCGTAAGGAACGAGGTCTGCAGGTTCATGGCGATGATCACGCCGAACCAGATCATGTCGATTCCCATCTTTTCGGCCACGGGTACGAGCAGGGGCACCACGATGAAGGCGATCTCGAAGAAGTCGATGAACATGCCCAGGATGAAGATGAGCAGGTTCACCACCAGCAGGAAGCCCAGTACGCCGCCAGGCACGTTGTCGAACAGGTGTTCCACCCAGATGTGGCCGTCTGCTGCATTGAAGGTGAAGCTGAAAACTGTGGACCCGATCAGGATAAACAGCACGAACGATGCCAGGCGTGCCGTGTTGTCCATGGCTTCCTGCATCAGCGTCCAGTCCAGGCGCTTCTTGATGATCGCCAGCACCATCGCACCCACAGCGCCCATGGCGCCGCCTTCGGTGGGCGTGGCGATACCCAGGAAGATGGTGCCCAGCACCAGGAAGATCAGGATCAGCGGGGGCATCAGTACAAAGGTCACCTGCTCGGCCAGGCGTGACAGCATGCCCAGGCGGGTGATGCGATTGATCAGTGACAGTGTCAGCGCCGTCAGCGACGCCAGGGTCAGCGACATGATGACGATCTCGTCGCCAGCCGACGGCATGCTGCGCTCCAGCCATTGGGTCATCAGGGAGTCATGCACCCGCGACCATGCAATACCAACTGCGGCGCAGACCAGCACCAGCACTAGCAGCGACTTATGGCCGGAGTTGCCGTTGGGCTCGCGGTAGATGCGCGCCTCGGGAGGCAACGCCGGAGCCCACTTCGGCAGCACGATGGCGACGATCACGATGAATAGTATGTACAGGCCCACCAGCATGAAGCCGGGGATCAGCGCACCGGCGTAGAGGTCGCCCACCGAGCGCCCGAGCTGGTCTGCCAGCACGATCAGCACCAGCGAAGGCGGGATGGCCTGCGCCAGCGTGCCGGACGCCGTGATGGCGCCTGTCGCAAGGATGCGGCTGTACCCGTAGCGCAGCATGATGGGCAGCGAGATCAGGCCCATCGAGATCACGGCTGCAGCCACCACACCCGTGGTGGCGGCCAGCAGCGCGCCTACCAGGATCACTGCGATGGCAACACCGCCGCGCAGGGGGCCGAAGATCTGGCCCACGGTTTCCAGCAGGTCCTCGGCCATGCCGGACTTCTGCAGGATGATCCCCATGAAGGTGAAGAACGGGATGGCAAGCAGGGTGTCGTTCTGCATGATCCCGAAGATGCGCAGCGGCAATGCCTGGAAGAGCACTGCAGGAAAAAGGCCGAGCTCAATACCAATCCAGCCGAAGCCGAGGCCGGTGGCGGCCAGTGCGAAGGCCACCGGGAAGCCTGTCATCAGCAAGACGAGCAGGCCACCGAACAGCAGCGGGACAAAGTTTTGGGTGAGGAAAGTAACTAGCATGGTGTGACTTAACCTGCCTTGGAGGGATGGGGGGCGACTGCCGCCTTTTCGAGCTGTGCAGCCATGGCTGCAGCCAGCGCTTCTTCTTCAGACGGGCCATCGTCGTGCGCCAGCACATCAGGGCCAACCCCGCGCAGAAACGCCGCCCGCTTGATCAGTTCCGAGACGCCTTGCAGCAGCAGCAGCGCAAAACCCAGTGGAATCATGGCGTAGGCGGGCCAGCGAACCAGGCCCCCGGCGCTCTGGGACATCTCGCCCGATTCCCATGCGCGCACGAACAGCGGCCAGCCCAGGTCGATACAGATCAGGCAGAACGGAAACAGCACCACCACGATGCCGATCACGTCGATCCAGTTGCGTGCGCGAGCGCTCAGGCGCGATGCGATGAAATCGATGCGAACGTGGGCATTCTTGAGCAGGCAGTATCCCGCTCCAAGCATGAATACCCCCGCGAACAGATACCACTGGATTTCCAGCAACGCGTTCGAGCTGGTGTTGAAAATTTTGCGCACCACCGCGTTACCTGCGCTGATTAGCGTGGTGATGAGGATGAGCCACATGGTGAGCTTTCCCACCCCCGAGCTCAGCCAGTCGATGGCCTTTGAGAATTTGAGTAACGCCTGCATGGAATCTCCAATGGAACGGCTGCGGTTTTGACGGAAGGGGTGGCCCCTGAAGCAGGGAACACCCAGACACACTTTTTCAAAGCTCGATTCTACGGAGCGCCAAAGACGGAGCCTGACGACTGCGTGACGCTTTTCGTGCCTTGATAGGCCGTGCCCTAGAGCTATTATTTAAATAGCAATCAGGGTTTCTATCTAGTGGTTGGTTCCTCTTTGCGGCGTGCAAATTGCCACCATGGAAGCACCTTGCTCATGGCGAGTACTTCCCCGCAGTGCAGCGGCGCATAGCCTTGCAGCGCCGACATCTGGGCCTGCCACTCAGCCGTCTGCAGCAAGGTCCTCAGCGCGCGCGTGGCAGGCTGCTCCAGGCTGTCTTTCAGGCACGCAAGGTGGTAGCGCTCCTGGGCCAGAGGCACGAAACCCAGCCCCCGCGCGTGTGCTGCCAGGCCAATACCCAGCCCCACATCGGCGGCGCCGGCAGCCACCGCCTGGGCCACGGCGGTGTGCGATGGCTCGTCGCGGTCGTAGCCGGCCAGAGCCCCGGGGGCAAGGCCTGCCTCTGCCAGCAGCCCATCGAGCAGCACTCGAGTGCCGGAGCCCAGAGGGCGGTTCACAAACCGAGCGCCTGTGCGCGCCACGTCGGCTAGGCTACGCAGTCCCAGCGGGTTGCCCGGCGCCACGATCAGGCCCTGCGTGCGCTGTGCAAACCCGATGATCTTATGGCGCCCTGGCTGCAGCAGCGGGCGATAGGTGCGTGCCGCCACCGACCCGGCGGCAGGTTGCTCCAGGGTGTGGAATCCGGCGATGGTGCAGCGCCCTTCGTTCAGCGCGCGAATGGCGTCCACGCTGCCGGTGAAGCGGATGTCAAGATGCACGGCGCCGGTACTGCCCGGCGCGGCGGCGTATGAGCGCAGCTCACCCAGCGCGTCGTCATGGCTTGCGTACAGCGTCAGCACATGTGCATCCGGGTCAAACGCCACTGCAAAGGCCCGTTCCAGATCCGCGTGCAGGGCAGCAATCTGCGGCGCCAGCCGCGCCTGCGCCTGCCGCTCGGCCCACAGCAGCTTGCGGCCGAACGCGCTGAGCTGCGCAGACTGGCCCTTGCCCCAGACGATGAGTTCGCCGCCAAGCTGCTCCTCCCACCGCTTGAGGGCCCCCCAGACATGGCGGTACGACAGCCCGAGGCTGCGTGCTGCGCCCGAAATCGAGCCCTGGTCTGCCACGGCCTGCAACAACTCAGGCAGCGGGTTGCGAATCAATTCGGTGCCAGCGTCGCGGCTGAGTGTGTAGTGGAGCTGGACCCTATGCACGGGTGTTCATATCGCAGGAGATTGGTAGGGTGCCTACGATAGCGCAATCCATGTCCAGTCTTACCGAAAGCGCGCGCACGGCGCTGCAGCTCATCGTCGATTCCGATCCTGCCCTCTGGGCCATCGTGGCCCGCTCGCTCGCCGTGAGCGGCACGGCCTGCCTGCTGGCATGCGGCCTGGGCCTGGTGCTGGGCGCATGGCTGGGCGTGGCCCGCTTTGCCGGCCGTGGCGCGGTGCTGGCGGTGCTCAACACAACGCTGGCAGTGCCGTCGGTGGTGGTGGGGCTGGTGGTGTATTTGCTGCTGTCGCGCAGCGGGCCGTTGGGGGCGCTGGGCTGGCTTTTCAGCTTCAAGGCGATGGTGTTGGCGCAGATGCTGCTGGTGCTGCCCGTGGTGACGGCCCTCACGCGGCAGACCGTGGAGGACGCTGAGCGTGCCCATGGCGAACAACTGCGCTCCCTGGGGGCGTCGCCGCTGCTGCGCAGCCTGCTGCTGGCCTGGGACGAGCGCTATGCCCTGCTCACGGTGCTCATCGCCTCGTTTGGCCGCGCGATCTCGGAAGTGGGCGCGGTGATGATCGTGGGCGGCAACATCGATGGGTTCACCCGCGTGATGACCACCGCCATCGCGCTGGAGACCAGCAAGGGCGACCTGCCGCTGGCCCTTGCGCTGGGCCTGGTTTTGCTGGCCGTGGTGTTGGCGCTCAATGTGTTGATCGCCCTGTTGCGGCGCTGGCGCGAGCAGGTCGATGGTGCTGCGGCCAGCACGCCCGTGGGGGTTGCAGCATGAGCGCGCAGCAGCCCACCTTGGTGGGCGTGGACGCTCCAAACCTGTGGGCAGAACTTCGCCACGTCAACGTCCGCTACGGCCGGGTGCTGGCGCTGGAGGATGTCAGCCTGTGCATCGCTGCCGGTGAGCGCGTGGCGCTGGTGGGCGCCAACGGCAGCGGCAAGAGCACGCTGCTGCGCGTGCTGCATGGCCTGGCGCATACCCACGGCGGCGGCTTGCTGCGCGACCCCGCGCTGCGGCAGGCCATGCTGTTTCAGCGCCCGCACATGCTGCGCACCAGTGCCCGCAACAACGTGGCCCTGGCCCTGTGGCTGCGCGGCCTGCGCTGGGGCGATGCGCGCAGCCATGCCCTGTTGGCGCTGCGCCGCGTGGGTCTGCTCGACGTGGCGGCGCAAAACGCGCGCACGCTGTCGGGCGGGCAGCAGCAGCGCGTTGCCATGGCGCGTGCCTTGGCGCTGCGCCCGGATGTATTGCTGTTGGACGAGCCCACCGCCAGCCTGGACCCGCACGCCAAGCGCGAGGTCGAAGCACTGATGGCCGACTTTGCCACCTGGCAGGAGGGGGAGGGCGGGACGGCCAGCCACCAGGACGGGCAGACCGCTCCCCTGACCATGGTGTTCAGCAGCCACAACCTGGGCCAGGTGAAGCGGCTGGCCAGTCGGGTGGTGTACCTCGAGCATGGCCGCGTGGTGGCCGACCTGCCGGTGCATGACTTTTTTAACGGTCCGCTGCCCGAGGCGGCCCGCCTGTTCCTCAAAGGAGAGCTTGCTTCA
>JBKCTS010000295.1:0-1267 GCA_046318695.1 Acidovorax sp. | reverse complement strand
CCCTCGGCAAACTCGCGGGTGATGGTGGCTTCAAGGGGCCACACCACGTTGACCTTGTGTACGCGAATGCCTAGCTGGCGGCAGGTGTCGTCATCCAGGCCCAAGTCCACCAGCGCCTGGCGCGTGTCGTTGTAGGCCTTGCCGCTGGCGATGATGCCAAAGCGGTCGTTGGGCCCCTGGATCACGTTGTAGTTGAGCCGGTTGGCGCGGACGTAGGCCAGCGCCGCATACCACTTGTAGTCCATGAGGCGTGCTTCCTGCTCCAGCGGCGCGTCGGGCCAGCGGATGTGCAGGCCGCCGGGCGGCATCACAAAGTCCTCGGGCAGGACGATCTTCACGCGGTCTGGATCAATGTGGATGCTGCTGGAGGACTCCACCACCTCCTGGATGGTCTTCATGCCCGACCACACGCCCGCGAAGCGGCTCATGGCAAAGGCGTGCAGGCCCATGTCCAAAATCTCTTGCACGCTGCTGGGGAAGAACACTGGCGTGCCGCAGGCCTTGAAGATGTGGTCGCTCTGGTGCGCGGCTGTGCTGCTCTTGCTGATGTGGTCGTCGCCCGCAATCGCGATCACGCCGCCGTGTTGGGCGGTGCCTGCCATGTTGGCGTGCTTGAACACGTCCGAGCAGCGGTCCACGCCCGGCCCCTTGCCGTACCAGATGCCGAAGACGCCGTCGAACTTCTTGCTTTGCGGGTACAGATCGAGCTGCTGCGTGCCCCACACGGCGGTGGCGCCCAGCTCTTCGTTCACGCCGGGCTGAAAGACGATGTGGTTGGCCGCAAGGTGCTTTTTGGCCGCCCACAGGGCCTGGTCATAGGTGCCCAGCGGGCTGCCGCGGTAGCCGCTGATGACGCCGGCGGTGTTCAGGCCCGCTGCGGCATCGCGCTGGCGCTGCAGCATGGGCAGGCGCACCAGGGCCTGCACCCCGCTCATGAACGCGCGGCCGCTCTCCAAAGAGTATTTGTCGTCGAGCGTGACGGTCTCCAGCGCTTTGCGGATGGATTCGGGAAGCGGGGCGTTCACAGCACACCTCCTTCACAAGCGCGCTCGACGCCAAATCCTCCGCGCCCGGCTGCGCCGTTCGCCGCGTATTTGTGGCGCAACCCGCGATGCGGGTTGTCGTCGAGCGATACGGTTTCGATCGCCCGGCGGATGTGTTCCGGCAGAGGGGCGTTCACAGCACACCTCCTTCACAAGCGCGCTCGACGCCAAATCCTCCGCGCCCGGCTGCGCCGTTCGCCGCGTATTTGTGGCGCAACCCGCGA
>JBKCTS010000294.1:0-8632 GCA_046318695.1 Acidovorax sp. | reverse complement strand
GGGGCAATCCGATAGGGAAGCAGGGCAGCAAGCCCGATATGCAGACAGGAGCCTCACCCGCGAATGCCATCAGGGCCAGCAGGACGAACACCCTGCACCGACAGGCCGAATGTAAGACTGCAAACCCTTCAGACCTTCATGTCGCCGAATCTTGCTCTTCTGGAGACGTCCCTGTAAGAGCTTCCCTCGGCAGCGTGGTCGCTGCCGGGGGGTGGCGACCAGGCTGTCCAGGTCACAGTCCGGCGAGCTCTTTTTCCAGGGTCTGCAACTGATCGCGCAGCGCCTGGGTGCGCGCATCGCACGCGGCCTTGGCCTCGGCCGCCTTGGCAGCGAGTTCCTGAACAGGCTGATTGCCCGAAGGGAGGTTGCCGCGACGCAATGGACCGGCCTGTGCAGTCACCTCGCCCGTGGCCGCACATTCGCGCTGACTGCGCTCCACCGCAGCACGCGCCTGCGGAATGCCTTTGGTCTGCAGATAGTTCTTGCGCTGCCATGTCGCGCCAAAAGCGCCCTCGGCCGAGGCGCCGCTCGGCGTCGGCGAAGCCGTAGCACCACGGGTGCCGGGGCGCACATCAATCTTCTGCCCCTCACCTGGGCAAGGGGCGTCCTGGAACGACACCTTGCCGTTCGCTTCGGTGCATTTGTAAACAGCCCAGGCTGGCGACATGCAGCCCAGCACCAAGACCCACAAGGCGTAACGGACCAGGTTCATGGCGCAATCCTTCCCAGGCAAAATCTCATATTAGCGCAGCCGTTGAAGGATTCGCCACGCGGCACAACCCATCGGCTGCATGAACACCACGGCAGCCATGCGGTGAGCGCAAACGCTGAGCCCATCCCTTCGCTGGCATCGCAATAACGCCAACGCCCAGGCGCGACAATCGCGTGCCTTCACACGCCCAACCCCAGCCCCTGCCGTGCCCCCTATCGATTTTTCCTTTGACGCAGTCATCATCGGCGCTGGCGCAGCCGGGCTTTTTTGCGCGGCGCAGGCCGGGCAGCGCGGCCTGAAGGTGCTCCTCATCGACCACGCCGACAAGGTGGCCGAGAAGATCCGCATCTCGGGCGGCGGGCGCTGCAACTTCACCAACCGCGACCTGGACCCCGCCGCGCCCCACAAATACTTTGTGGGCCAAAACCCGCAGTTTTGCCGCTCGGCTCTGTCGCGCTACACGCCCGCCGACTTCATTGCTCTGCTGCAAAAGCATGGCATTGCATTCCACGAAAAGCACAAGGGCCAGTTGTTTGCCGACCGCAGCGCCGAGGACATCATCGCCATGCTGCTGGCCGAGTGCGCCGCGGGCGCCGTGGAGCGCTGGCAACCCTGCAGTGTCAAAAAAATAAGTTTTGTAGCCGGTTCCGCAAGTCCTGATTGCCCTCACAGCTATCAAATTGATACCGGTCGGGGTACGGTGGGGGCGCGCTCGCTGGTGGTGGCCACCGGCGGCCTTTCCATCCCCAAGATCGGTGCCACCGACTTCGGCTACCGGCTGGCACAGCAGTTTGGCGTGCCGCTGGTCGAGCGACGCCCCGGCCTGGTGCCGCTGACCTTCGACAGCGACGCCTGGCAGCCCTATGCCCAGCTTGCCGGGCTGGCATTGCCGGTGCAGATCAGCACGGGCAGCAAAAAAACCCACATGGCCTTTGATGAAGACCTGCTGTTCACGCACCGCGGGCTTTCGGGGCCTGGCGTGCTCCAGATCTCCAGCTATTGGCACGAAGGCACGCCCGTGGCCATCAACCTGGCGCCCCAAGTGCCCCTGGCTGAGGCGCTGCTCAAGGCCAAGGCCCGTTCGCGCAAGCTGATTGTCAACGAGCTGGCTGCCCTGGTGCCCAGCCGCCTGGCCGACACCTGGGCGCAGCGCGATGTGCAGTGGCAGCGCCCGGTCAACGAAGCACCGGACAAGGCGCTGGCGCGGCTTGCAGAGCAACTGGCGCGGTGGGAGCTGACCCCCACCGGCACTGAGGGCTACCGCAAAGCCGAAGTGACGCTGGGCGGCGTGGATACGCGGGCGTTGTCGCAGCAGACCATGCAATGCCGCACGCAGCCCGGCCTGTTTTTCATCGGCGAAGTGGTCGATGTGACGGGCTGGCTGGGGGGCTACAACTTTCAGTGGGCATGGTCGAGCGCATTTGTCTGCGCCCAGGCCTTGCCACCCGCGCACCCTTGAAGCACGGGCACGCAACCCGCGTCCGCACCCAAGGACTTCTTTGCCGCCACAAAGGCAGCGCTTGCACCTGCCCACAAGCTTCACGCTATAATGCTCGGCTTTGCTGGCAATGCCCCGTCGGCCAAATACTAGTTACAGACGGGGAAACCGCTTTGTAAGGACTTGAGGCCCGATCTCCTCAAGCCCCTCTGCAGGCACCATTTGGAAACCATTAGCTAATGACCACGATCCGCGTAAAAGAAAACGAACCCTTTGACGTTGCCCTGCGCCGCTTCAAGCGCACCATCGAAAAGCTCGGCCTGCTGACCGACCTGCGGGCCCGCGAGTTCTACGAAAAGCCGACCGCCGAGCGCAAGCGCAAGAAGGCAGCTGCCGTCAAGCGCCACTACAAGCGCGTTCGCAGCATGCAGCTGCCCAAAAAGCTGTACTAAGCACTGCTTAGGCCCCGTCCTTCATTGGATGGAAGCCACTGAACCCGCGCTAGGGACGCCAAGCGCGGGTTTTTGTTTTTGGCACACCCCTGTTCTTGTCTAAAACCCAACCAAGGAAGCTGCGATGAGCCTCAAGGATCAGATCACCGAAGACATGAAGACCGCCATGCGCGCCAAAGACAGCGAGCGCCTGGGCACCATCCGCCTGCTGCAGGCCGCGATGAAGCAAAAGGAAGTGGACGAGCGCATCGTTTTGGACGATGTGGCCGTGGTGGCCATCGTGGACAAACTCATCAAGCAGCGCAAGGACTCCATCACCGCCTTCGAAGGCGCAGGCCGCCAGGACCTGGCCGACAAGGAAAAGGCAGAGATGGCCGTGCTGCAGGCCTACCTGCCCGAGCGCATGTCGGCCGAGCAAACCCTGGCCGCCGTGAAAGCCATCGTGGCCGAGCTGGGAGCATCGGGCCCTGGCGACATGGGCAAGGTAATGTCCGTGGTCAAAACCCGCCTGGCGGGCAAGGCCGACATGGGCCAGGTGTCTGCCGCCGTGAAGGCGGCATTGGCGGGCTGATTGCCCCTCGCACACCGCAGTCGGGTGGTACAGCCCGCACCACGCAGACGCACCCGGCCATGGCGGCGCGGGTGACTGCGAGCTCAAGCAAAAGCTTTTGCTACTGAAAAGATAGCTTTTAGGCGATGTATAGCATGCGCTAGTGGCCAATTTCATTGGAATCTGCGCATCGCCAGGGATGGCGCTCCCACCTGGTCGCGAGGCGAACCACTCGCCGGTTGATATACCATTGGGTGTGTTTCGCGACCTATCCGTCTAATATGAAAACCCGGGCTTCTACTTTTCGGCGGTCTGCTCTGCTGCTTGCCAGTGCGGCCGTCGTCTTCCTCGCCGGTTGCATGTCAACCCGGCCGCCTGAAGGTATCTCGGCGGTGACGCCATTCGACCTGGCGCGATATGAAGGCGTCTGGCACGAGCTTGCGCGGCTCGACCACCGGTTTGAACGCGGCATGAATGACGTGACTGCCAACTACCAGCGCCTGGCTGACGGCAGCGTGCGCGTTGTGAACCGTGGATTCGATGAAGGCAGGCAGGAGTGGCGCGAGGCGGTGGGCAAGGCCCTGTTCACTGGCAGCTCGCAAACTGCATCGCTCAAGGTGTCTTTTTTCGGCCCGTTTTACGGCGGCTATCACATTGCGGCGCTCGATAGCGACTACCGCTGGGCCATCGTGGTGGGGCCCGACCGCAGCTACTGCTGGATTCTGTCACGCGAGCGGCAGGTGCCGCCCGCCCTGCGCGAGCAGCTCATCACGCGCGTGGCGCAGTTGGGCATCGATCCGCAGGCACTCATCTGGGTGAGCCACCAACGCACGGGCCCCAAGCCATGATCACCGCCGCATACCTCCCTGTGGCCGTCATCGGCGCCGGCTTGGCAGGCCTGTCATGCGCGCACCGCCTTTTGGAGGCGGGCCACACCGTCCACCTGTTCGACAAGAGCCGGGGCCCCGCAGGCCGCATGAGCACGCGCCGTGCGAAAGACACCGCGGGCTCATGGCAGTGCGACCACGGCGCACAGTATTTCACCGCGCGCGACCCGGCCTTTCGCGCCGAGGTGGCACGCTGGGAGACCGCAGGGGTGGCAGCCCGGTGGGATGCACGCCTGACCAGCTTCGATGGAAGCACCTGGGCTGCGCCACAGACCCCGCTCGAACGCTTTGTGGGCACACCCCGCATGACTTCGCCAGCCGGATGGCTCGCGTCCAAAATGGGTGAAGCCGGCACCTTGCGGCTGAAAACGACCGTGCAGCGGCTCGAACGCAGTGAAAAAGGCTGGAAGCTCGAGTCCGCTGAGCATGGCCAGCACACCCCCATCTACGGTGCGGTGGTCTTGGCCATGCCAGCGCCACAGGCTGCCCAGTTGTTGACACCCGTATCGTTTGCAGGCGTCGCTGTGGCCCAGAGTGCGAACATGCGCGGCAGTTGGGCGGTGATGCTGCGCTTTGCGGTTCCGCCCTCACTGGGCTGGGATGGGGCGTTCATCAACGCGGGCCCCTTGCGCTGGGTGGCACGCAACAGCAGCAAGCCCGGCCGCCGGGGCCAGGAGACGTGGCTGCTGCACGCCAGCCCCGAATGGAGCGAGGCCCACATCGAAGACGACGCCGAGTCGGTGTCGGCAACCCTGGTCGAAGCATTCATCGCGCTGGGCGGGCGGCGACCGCTGGCCGCTACAGCCCACCGCTGGCGTTATGCGGACACCGAGCCGCCGCTGACCATGGGCTGCTGGTGGGACGAAACCGCGAAGCTGGGCCTGTGCGGCGACTGGCTGCACGGCGGCAAGGTGGAAGGCGCATGGCTGAGCGGCCAGGCCGTCGCCAGCCGGATGCTCTGCCGACGCTAAAGCCCACTTCTGCACGCGCCGAGCACAGCGATGTTGTGCGGCGGCACCATCCCAGGCAGAGTGTGTGCCCAAGACACACCCGACGTTCCGCCCATGCGCAAGAAACACGACCTGCCCCACAAGATGTGCCCGCAATGCGGCCTGCCCTTTAGCTGGCGAAAAAAGTGGAGCAAGGTCTGGGACGAGGTGAAGTACTGTTCGGATCGCTGCCGCAACGAGCGCAAACGCACCGGAACCAACGCCACATGAGCACCGTGCTCTTTTGGTTTCGCAGCGACCTGCGCCTGCACGACCAGCCCGCGCTGGCCGCAGCGCTCGCCAGCGGTGCCACCCATTTGCTGCCCGTGTTGTGCCACCCGCCTCCGGATGAGGTCACGCCCTGGGGCTTTGCACGCGTGGGACCGCACCGGCGCGCCTTTGTGCAGGCGGCAGTGCAGGCGCTGGGCACGCGCCTGGCACGGTTGGGCAACCCGCTGGTGCCCGTGCGCGGCAGCGCCGCCACCGAGATCCCTGCACTGGCGCGGGCGGTGGGCGCCCACATGGTGGTGTGTGAAGACATTGCTGCGCCCTATGAACAGGCTGAGGTGGCGGCCCTGCGCGCCGCAGGCCTGCAGGTGCGCGCGGTGTGGATCAGCAGCCTGCTGGAGCCGGGCGACCTGCCCTGGGGCCCGCACCAGCTGCCGGGCGTCTTCACCGCCTTCCGGCAGGCGGTGGAGCGCAACGGCGTTCAGCCGCCGCAGCCACTGGAACCACCCAAAACGCTGTTGCCTCCACCGCCCCATGGCCTGGAGCAGCTTAGCGCCACCGAACCCGCCTACAGCCCGGGCGCCACCGACCCGCGCTCGTCATTCCCCTACGGCCTGAGCGCGTTCCACGGCGGCGAGGCGGCAGCGCGGGCCCACCTGGCGCAATACCTGGCGCGCAAATTGCCGCGCAGCTACAAGGCCACGCGCAACGGCCTGACCGGCATCGACTATTCAAGCAAGCTCTCACCCTGGCTGGCCACCGGCGCGCTGTCGCCGCGGCAGGTGATGGCTGAACTGCGCGCCTTTGAACAAAGCCACGGCGCGAGCGATGGCAGCTACTGGCTGTGGTTTGAACTGCTCTGGCGCGACTATTTCCGGCTGCTGCACCTGCAGCACGGCCGCGCGCTGTACCGTGCGCGCGGCCTGTCTACACTGCCTGCGCCCACCCACAACGCACAGGGCTTTGCCCGCTGGTGCGAAGGCAGCACAGGCGAGCCACTGGTCGATGCCGCCATGCGCGAACTGGCCACCACCGGCTACCTCAGCAACCGGCTGCGCCAGGTGGCGGCCAGCTACCTCATCCACGACCTGCACGGTGACTGGCGTGCAGGCGCCGCCTGGTTTGAGTCGCAACTGGTGGACTACGACCCCTACAGCAACCAAGGCAACTGGCTGTACATCGCCGGGCGCGGTACCGACCCGCGTGGTGGCAGGCGCTTTAACCCGCAAAAGCAGGCACAGGACCACGACCCAGACGGCAGCTACCGCCGCATGTGGAGCACAGCATGACGGATGGTATGCAAGCAGCGCCCGCGCGCGCGCACACACTGCGCCTGGTACTGGGCGACCAGCTCAACCCCGACCACCACTGGTTTTCCAGCCACGACGATGGGGTGGTGTACCTGCTGATGGAGGTGCGGCAGGAGACCGACTACGTACTGCACCACGCGCAAAAAATCCTGGCCATATTTGCCGCCATGCGCGACCTGGCACGGCATCTGCGCGAGGCAGGGCACCGCGTGCGGTACGTTGCCATCGACGACGCCAGCAACCGGCAGTCCATCCCGGCCAACCTGCAGGCGCTGATGGCCCACTACCGCGCCACCCGCCTGCAATACCAGCACCCCGACGAATGGCGGCTCGACGCGCAGTTGCGCGAGTGGGCCACCACGCAGCCGTTTGCGGTGGAGGCGGCAGATAGCGCGCATTTCTACACCACGCGCACCGAGGTGGCCGAGCTGTTCAAAGGCCGCAAGCAATGGCTCATGGAAAGCTTCTACCGCCGCATGCGCGCCGGGCACGCGGTGCTGATGGACACCGCCGGTGAGCCCGAGGGCGGGCAGTGGAACTTCGACCACGACAACCGCAAGCCCTGGCCCGGCACGCCCGCCCTGCCGCCCGACGCGCGCCCCACCCACGACCACAGTGCGCTGTGGGCCACCATCGAGGCGGCTGGCGTCCAGAGCTTTGGCAAACCGCACGCAGCGAAGCTACGCTGGCCGCTCAACCGTGCAGAGGCTGTGCAATGGCTGGACAACTTCATCGACACCACACTGCCCCACTTTGGCACCTATGAAGACGCCATGAGCACCCGCAGCGAGCGACTGTTCCATTCGCTGCTGTCCTTCGCGCTCAACACCAAGATGCTGCGCCCGCAGGAAGTGGTGCAGCGCGCCGAAGCGGCCTACCGCGCGGGCCAAGCACCCCTGGCGGCGGTGGAGGGGTTCATCCGCCAGATTCTGGGCTGGCGCGAATACGTGCGCGGCATCTACTGGGCGCAGATGCCGGGGTACGACGGGCGCAACGCGCTGGGCCACACCACGCCGCTGCCAGCATGGTTCTGGACCGGGCAGACCCGCATGCGCTGCCTGTCGCACGCCGTGGGCCAGTCGCTCGACAGCGCCTACGCCCACCACATCCAGCGGCTGATGGTGATCGGCAACTTTGCGCTGCTGGCGGGGCTGGACCCCGCGGCCGTTCACCGCTGGTACCTGGGCGTGTACATCGACGCCTTTGAATGGGTGGAGCTGCCCAACACCCTGGGCATGAGCCAGTTTGCCGATGGCGGCCTGCTGGCCACCAAGCCCTACGTGAGCAGCGCGGCCTACATCGACCGCATGAGCGACTACTGCAAGGGCTGCGCCTACGACCGCAAGCAGCGCACGGGGCAATCCGCCTGCCCGTTCAATGCGCTGTACTGGGACTTTTTCCTGCGCCACGAGGGCACGCTGGGCCACAACGCGCGCGTGGCGCTGGTATACCGGCAACTGCACAAAATGCCTGCGGCTGACACCACCGCCATCCGAACCCAGGCACAGGCTGTGCTGGGGCGGCTCGATGATCTGTGATGGTTTGCGCAGCCCGCGCCCGGCATCGCGCGCAGGCTGCATGCCGTGGCTTTAGCTGCCCGCCACCTTCATGCGATTGACCAGAATCGAGCCCACCGTCTTGGCGCCATAGTTGTAGGCATCGGCACCCACGGCCTCGATGCCCTTGAGCATGTCTTTGAGGTTGCCGGCAATGGTGATCTCGTGCACCGGGTAGGCAATGCGGCCGTTTTCCACCCAAAAACCGCTGGCGCCGCGCGAATAGTCGCCCGTCACGTAGTTCACGCCCTGCCCCATCAGCTCGACCACAAAGAGGCCCGTGCCCAGCTTTTGCAGCATGGCATCGAGGTTGTCGCCAGGCTGGGTCAGGCGTGATGTCATCACCAGATTGTGCGAGCCGCCGGCATTGCCGGTGGTCTTCATGCCCAGCTTGCGCGCCGAGTAGCTGGACAGGAAGTAGCCTTCCACGCGCCCACCCTCAACCACCTTGCGCGGCGCCACGCGCACGCCTTCTTCATCAAACGGCGAACTGCCCTTGCCGCGCAGTAT
>JBKCTS010000293.1:0-14817 GCA_046318695.1 Acidovorax sp. | reverse complement strand
GGCTACACGGGCGGCGCGGTGCCGCTCACCTGGAAGAGCGCGGTGATCAACACCGAAAAGCTCGAGGCGATGACCGAGGTCGAGATGGTGCGCCTGCCCGGCATCCAGAAGGAGGGTTGCGATGGCCTGATCACCAGCGCGCGCTGGGTGGTGCACCGCATGCCCAAACACACCCGCACTGTGTGCCTGGAGTTCTTTGGCAACGCCCGGGACGCCGTGCCCTCGATTGTGGAGATCAAGGACTTCATGTTCTCCCTGCAAAAGCGCAGCGGCGAAGGGGGTAGTGAACAGGGCCCCTCCCCCGTTCTGCTGGCGGGCCTCGAGCACCTGGACGACCGCTACCTGAAAGCCGTGGGCTACGCCACCAAGAGCAAAAAGCACGGCGGTGGCCTGCCCAAGATGGTGCTGTTTGGCGACATCGCGGGTGATGACGCCGACGAGGTGGCCCGCGTCACCAGCGAGGTGGTGCGCATCGCCAACTCGCGCAGCGGCGAGGGGTTTGTCGCCATCAGCGCCGAAGCGCGCAAGAAATTCTGGCTGGACCGCAAACGCACGGCGGCCATCAGCCGCCACACCAACGCCTTCAAGATCAACGAAGACGTCGTGATCCCGCTGCCGCGCATGGCCGAGTACACCGATGGCATCGAGCGCATCAACATCGAATTGAGCCTGCGCAACAAGATCAAGCTGTGCGATGCGCTGACGGACTTTTTTGAGCGCGGCAATCTGCCGCTGGGCAAACAGGACGACGCCAGCGAGATCCCTTCTGCCGAACTGCTGGAAGACCGCGTGGCCCAGGCCATTGCACTGGTGGCTGAGGTGCGGGTGCTGTGGTCGGGCTGGCTGCGCGATGTGGCCACGCTGTTCCCGCAACTGCAGGACCACACCCTGCGCGCAAGCTGGAAGACCCAGCTTCGCTCGCCCCTGCAGGCGATTTTTGCCGGTGCGCCGTTCAAGCCCATCCTGGACGAGGCCAGCGCGATCCACAAGCGCGTGCTCAAGGGCCGCGTGTGGGTGGCGTTGCACATGCACGCCGGAGACGGCAACGTGCATACCAACCTGCCCGTCAACAGCGACGACTACGAAATGCTGCAGACCGCGCACGAGGCGGTGGACCGCATCATGGTGTTGGCGCGCAGCCTGGACGGCGTGATTTCGGGCGAGCACGGTATTGGCATCACCAAGCTCGAATTCCTGACCGACGAAGAACTGCGCCCCTTTGCCGAATACAAGCAGAAGGTGGACCCGGATGGCCGGTTCAACAAGGGCAAGTTGCTACGAAATCAGGAGCTATCAGAGCAATCAGGGCAAGCGCAACAGGCCCAAAACGCCTCAGGTTTGCCCGAGATGCGTGCGGATCTGACCAATGCCTACACGCCAAGCTTTGGCCTGATGGGGCACGAGTCACTCATCATGCAGCAAAGCGACATTGGCGCCATTGCCGATTCGGTCAAGGACTGCCTGCGCTGCGGCAAGTGCAAGCCCGTGTGCGCCACGCACGTACCCCGCGCCAACCTGCTCTACAGCCCGCGCAACAAGATCCTGGCCACCTCGCTGCTGGTCGAGGCCTTTTTGTACGAGGAGCAGACGCGCCGTGGTGTGTCGATCAAGCACTGGCAGGAGTTCGAGGACGTGGCCGACCACTGCACGGTGTGCCACAAGTGCGAGAGCCCCTGCCCGGTGAAGATCGACTTTGGCGATGTGACGATGAACATGCGCAACCTGCTGCGCAAGATGGGCAAGAAGTCCTTCCGGCCCGCAGCAGAGTTTCAGGCCTGGTTTATCGGCACGGCCAGCCCCAATGCCATTGCCTTGGCCCGCACGGCCACCAGCCTGAGCTTCAAGGCGCAGCGCCTGGGCAACCGTGTGCTCAATGTGCTGGCCCGCAAGCAAACCCAGGCACCACCTGCCACCGTGGGCACTGCCCCCATCAAAGAGCAGGTGATTCACTTCATCAACAAGAAGATGCCGGGCAATCTGCCCAAGCGCTCGGCGCGCGCCTTGCTCGATATTGAAGATGCGGATTACGTGCCCATCATCCGCAACCCCCAAACCACCACGGCAGAGACTGAAGCCGTGTTCTACTTTCCCGGCTGCGGCTCGGAGCGCCTTTTCAGCCAGGTAGGGTTGGCCACACAAGCCATGCTGTGGCATGCAGGCGTGCAAACCGTGCTGCCGCCGGGCTATCTGTGCTGCGGCTACCCACAGCGCGGCAGCGGCCAGTTCGACAAGGCCGAGAAGATGATCACCGACAACCGCGTGCTGTTCCACCGCGTGGCCAATACGCTGAACTACCTGGACATCAAGACCGTGGTGGTGAGCTGCGGCACCTGTTTCGACCAGTTGCAGGGCTACGAATTCGACAAGATCTTCCCCGGCTGTCGCATCGTGGACATCCACGAATATCTGCTGGAAAAAAACATCACGTTAGGAGCTGCCGCAGGCGGTGGATATCTCTACCACGACCCCTGCCACAGTCCCATGAAGCAACAAGAGCCGATGAAGACGGTCAAGGCGCTGGTGGGCGATGGCGTGGTGGAGAGCAAGCGCTGCGGTGGTGAGAGCGGAGGACTGGCCTCGTCGCGCCCCGATGTGTCCACGCAGATTCGCTTTCGCAAGGAAGAAGAAATCCGCAAGGGCGAGGCGGCGCTGCGCCAGGCGGGCACCGTGCAGGCAGACCAAAACGTCAAGATTTTGACCTCTTGCCCCAGCTGTCTGATGGGGTTGAATCGCTACCAGGACGACCTGCAAAACGGCCTGCTCGAAGCCGACTACATCGTGGTCGAGATGGCCCGCGAGATCCTGGGCGACAACTGGATGCCCGAGTACGTGCAGCGCGCCAACAGCGGCGGCATTGAGCGGGTGCTGGTCTAGGGATGGTCGCCTTAAGCGCTGCCTGCCCACTTTGCGCCGAAGACGGGGGCGCACTTGTCTGGCGAGGCCCGCGCCTGCGCGTGATCCGCGCCAACGAAGCGGGCTTTCCGGCGTTCTACCGCGTGGTGTGGAATGCCCATGTGGCGGAGTTTTCCGACCTTGCGCCCACCGACCGGGCGCACTGCATGGAGGCCGTGGCCTGCGTCGAGGCCGCGTTGCGAGAGCACCTGGCTCCCGCCAAGGTCAATCTTGCGGCCCTGGGCAACATGGTGCCGCATTTGCACTGGCATGTGATTGCCCGCTTCGAGGTCGACAGCCACTTTCCCGCGCCGGTATGGGCTGCGGCGCAGCGGGATCGCAACCTGGCCCAGGAGGAGCGTCAATCTGCGCGCCTGCCCGCGCTGGAGGCGGCGCTGTGCCAGGCGCTGGCGCAGCGGCTGAGCGGACCGCTCTGAGGTCTTGCCGCAAGGGGTGATGCGGCGCGGCACAAGAACCTGCACGCTGCGGCCCCCGCGTGGCGATGGGACAATACCGACCGATCTCGCAATTGTTTGACAGGTGGTCTCCATGGCAGGTTTGAAAGCGGGTGCGCCCACGCCCGAGTCGATCACGGTGCACGGGCAGTCCCGCGTGCTGGAAGTGGTGTTTTCCGATGGCGCAGCGTTTCGTTTGCCGTTCGAACTGATGCGCGTCTATTCGCCCTCGGCCGAGGTGCAGGGCCATGGCCCGGGCCAGGAAATCCTGCAGACCGGCAAGCGTGACGTGACCCTGCTCAACCTCGAGCCCGTGGGCAACTACGCGGTCAAGCCCTCGTTCTCCGATGGCCACGACAGCGGCATTTTCAGCTGGGACTACCTCTACGAGCTGGGCCAGCAGCGGGATGCCCTGTGGGAGCAGTACCTGCAGCGGCTTGCCGCAGCGGGCGTGGACCGGGACACCCCCATGGCGGCCAAGGGCGGCGGCTCCAAAGGCCACGGCTGCGGGGGCCACTGAAGCCTCCGTCTGGTCGCCAGTGCGCTCTGGGCACCTGAAACTGTCTGCTATAAGAAAAATAGCAACAAAATGTTTCACATCAAGCGCGATAGCCCTATTTCTTTTGAACCTAAAAACGGCAGTTGGATGCATTTGCCAGCGCTGCTGTTGGGGTGCCAGGCAAGGCGCGACGACGCGGCAGGCTCGTGCCTGCAAGGAGGAGCAACGCCGCATGGCGCTCCCAAAGCGGTGCTGGCAAGTGCATAGCGCTGTTACCTCAAAGGTGAGGCTGCAAAAACAACCCAAGGCGCGAGTCCATGCGGTGCGCGCCAAGATGACAAGCGGTCAACTGCCGTTTTTAGGTTGAAATAGCGTTGTCCCATTTGCGACAGAAGCCCCGGTTGGGTGCGGGGTTGTCGCTGTACCCGTGGCGCTCGCGCGCCTAGGATAAAGAGCATGAGCACCACTCATTTTGGTTTCCAGTCGGTCGACGAGCAGGACAAGGCCCGCAAGGTGCGGGGCGTGTTCGATTCCGTCGCATCACGCTACGACATCATGAACGACCTGATGTCGGCAGGTCTGCACCGCGCCTGGAAGGCCTACACCGTGATGGTGGCCAACCTGCGCGAAGGCAGTCAGGTGCTGGACATTGCCGGTGGCACGGGCGATCTGGCGCTGGCGTTCTCCAAAAAGGTCGGCACCTCCGGCCGCGTGGTGCACACCGACATCAACGAAGCCATGCTGCGCGTGGGCCGCGACCGCCTCATCGACGCCGGTGTCGTGCTGCCCACCCTGGTGTGTGATGCCGAGAAGCTGCCGTTTCCGGATGCACATTTTGATGTGGTGAGCGTGGCGTTTGGGCTGCGCAACATGACGCACAAGGATCGCGCCATTGCGGAAATGTGCCGCGTGCTCAAGCCCGGCGGCAAGCTGCTGGTGCTGGAATTTTCCAAAGTGGCCAAGCCTCTGGAAAAGATGTACGACTGGTATTCGTTCAAGGTGCTGCCCCGACTGGGCAAGATGGTGGCGGGGGACGATGCCAGCTACCGCTACCTGGCCGAGTCGATCCG
Source organism: Acidovorax sp. (assembly GCA_046318695.1). Classification (GTDB taxonomy): domain Bacteria; phylum Pseudomonadota; class Gammaproteobacteria; order Burkholderiales; family Burkholderiaceae_C; genus Acidovorax. Next base: position 9,901 of record JBKCTS010000293.1, on the reverse strand, counting down.
GATGCATCCGGGGCAGGAAGAACTCAAGGCCCTGATGCAGAAAAACGGCTTTGGCCATGTGGACTATCACAACATGACTGGTGGGGTTGTTGCGTTGCATGTTGGAATCAAGTGCTGATCGCGTTTTGCGGTTGATTTGGATGAATGACATTACGGAGATGACATGATGAAACTCTGGTCTGTGGTTTTGGTGGCGATGATGGCGGTGGCCCACGGGGACGCGGATGCTGCCAAGCGCCTTGGCGGCGGCAAGTCCTCCGGGCAGCAGTCGAACAACGTAAGCCAGCGCGAGGCCGCCACGCCGCCCGCAACGCCCGGCGCTCCCGCGCAAAGTGCAACGAATTCCGCTGCGGCCAAGCCTGCCACGGCCGCGGCCCCGGCGGCTGCCGCTCCGAAGAAGCCTTGGGGCGCCATGCTGGGCGGCCTGGCCGCAGGCTTGGGCCTGGCGTGGCTGGCGCATTCGCTGGGGCTGGGTGAGGGCTTTGGCCAGATTCTGATGTTTGCGCTGTTCGCGTTGGCAGCCTTTGCCATCTTCAAGATGGTGATGCGCGCCCGCCAGGGTGGTGGTTCAGCCGCGTCGAATTCGCCGCTGGCCTTCCAGGGGGCCGGTGCGGCCACGCCGTCTGCAGCGCAGGCCTCACCCCAGTACAGCCCCAACAATGTTGGCAACGACGCATCGGCGCGCCCCTGGGAGCGCAACAGCATGGCGTTCGACACGTCGCGCAATGCTTCGGGTGGTCAGGGCGTTGGCTCTGGCGTAGTCATCGGTTCGGGCCTGGCAGGTTCACAAAACTGGGGTATTCCGGAAGGCTTTGATACCGAGAACTTCCTGGCTGCGGCCAAGCGCAACTTTGTCACCCTGCAGGGCGCGTGGGACCGCTCGGACATCGCCACGCTGCGCTCGATGATGACCGACGGCATGCTCGGAGAAATCCGCGCCCAGCTCAGCGAGCGCGAAGCCCATCGCGGCGATCAACCCAATCTGACCGATGTGGTCATGATCGACGCCCAGCTGCTGGGCATTGAGGAGCTGGCCGACAGCTACATGGCCAGCGTCGAGTTCTCCGGCATGATTCGCGAGGAGCCCTCGGCAGGCCCCAGCCCGTTCCGCGAGGTGTGGAACATGACCAAGCCCAAGTCGGGCAGCGCAGGCTGGCTGGTGGCTGGCGTGCAAGCCCTGCAGTAATCAGGGGATGGTCCGGCTCCAAAAGCCGGGTTCAGGGAATAATCGGGGACTATGGCAACACCACAGTCCCCTTTTTCGTTTCTGGACGACCTGTTCGAGCGCGTGGCGGCAGGCCCCCAGCCTCCCCAATGGCTGGTGCACGAGGCCCAGCAGCGGATCGTGCTGTTCCTCAATCATGTGCTGATGCAGGAAGCCCAGGCCATGCAGCGGCTGATGCGCCAAAAAGTGCGCGTGGCACGCGTGCAGTGGCGCGATTATTCGATGGCGCTGGTGATTACCCCCGCCGGTTTATTCAACCTGGCTGTTGAGGGTGCTGCACCCGATCTGCGGCTGGAAGTCACCGAGACTTCGCCTTTTTCGCTGGCGCAAACCGCCCTGCGGGGAGACAAGCCATCGATCCGTATCGAGGGCGACGTGCAGCTTGCCGCTGAAATCAACTGGCTGGTAGACCATGTGCGCTGGGACGTGGAAGAAGACCTTGCCCGCCTGATCGGTGATGCGCCAGCCCATGCCGTGGGGCAGGTGGCAGGGCGTGCGGCGCAGGCGCTGGCGCAGTTTGTCGGAAAGCGCAGGGAGTCTTCCGCTGGCGCAGCCGCTTCGCCCCAGGCGGCGCCGGTGGCCCCTGCTTCGTATTCAACGGGGGGCTTCCCCGCTGCCCCGGGGGCAAGCGCTGCTTCGTCAGGCGGCTCTGAACGGGCCGACGCATGAAGCGCCTGCTTCGGGGGGTGACCATCCTGTGGGTGGTTTTCCGGTATGGCCTGGATGCACTGCTGCTGGACAGTTTTCAAAAGCCCTGGCTGCGCATGCTGTCGCGCGCGCTGTCGGTCGGACGCAAGCTGGATGCGCCCCGAGGCCAACGGTTGCGTGAGGCGCTCGAGCGGCTGGGCCCCATTTTCGTGAAATTCGGTCAGGTCCTGTCCACCCGCCGCGACCTGCTTGCTGCCGACCTGGCCGACGAACTGGCGCTATTGCAAGATAGGGTGCCGCCATTTCCGGCCGAGGTGGCCCTGGCCACGATTGAGCGCGCCTTTGGGCGCCCGGTGGATGAGGTGTTTCTGACGTTCGACCGCAAGCCGGTGGCCAGTGCGTCAATTGCACAGGTGCATTTCGCCACGCTGCGCGACCGCAATGGCGTGGAGCGCGAGGTGGCAGTCAAGGTGCTGCGCCCCGGCATGTTGCCGGTGATCGAAAAAGACCTGGCCCTGATGCGCATGATGGCGGGCTGGGTCGAAAGCTTGTCCGCCGACGGCAAGCGCCTGAAGCCGCGCGAGGTCGTCGCCGAGTTTGACAACTACCTGCACGATGAGCTGGACCTTGTGCGCGAGGCAGCCAACGCCGCGCAACTGCGCCGCAACATGCAGGGGCTGGACCTGGTGCTCATCCCCGAAATCTTCTGGGACTTCTGCCACCCCGAAGTGATGGTGATGCAGCGGATGACGGGCGTGCCCATCAGCCAGATCGACCGCCTGCGCGCGGCGGGGGTGGATATCCCCAAGCTGGCACGCGACGGTGTCACCATCTTCTTCACGCAGGTGTTTCGCGACGGTTTCTTTCACGCCGACATGCACCCTGGCAACATCCAGGTGAGCCTGGAGCCAGCCACGTTCGGCCGCTACATCTCACTCGATTTCGGCATTGTGGGCACGCTGACCGAGTCAGACAAAGAGTATCTGGCGCAGAACTTTGTGGCTTTTTTCCGGCGGGACTACAAGCGGGTGGCCGAGCTGCACCTTGAAAGTGGCTGGGTGCCGCCGAGCACGCGCGTCAACGAACTGGAGTCGGCCATCCGCGCGGTGTGCGAGCCGTATTTCGACCGCCCCCTCAAGGAAATCTCGCTGGGGCTGGTGCTGATGCGCTTATTCCAGACATCCCGCCGTTTCCAGGTCGAGATCCAGCCGCAGCTTGTGCTGTTGCAAAAGACACTGCTCAACATCGAGGGCCTGGGCCGTGAGCTGGATCCCGAACTCGACTTATGGAGCACGGCCAAGCCGTTTTTGGAGAAGTGGATGCTCGAGCAGATGGGGCTGCAGCGCGTGTGGCGCGAACTGCGTGCCGAGGCGCCCCAGTATGCCAAGCTGATCCCCGAACTGCCGCGCCTGCTGCACGACGCGCTGCGCCAGCGGCGCCCGCTGGATGGCCAGCAACAGGTGGTGCGCGAACTGCTGGATGCCCAGCACCGCACGAACCGGTTGCTGCAGACGATCATCTATGGCGGCGTCGGTTTTGTGCTGGGACTGCTGGTGATGCAGGTCTTTGTGCGCCTGCGCATTTTTTGACCGCCCAGGCGACAGATCGCCGGGCAGCAGGGAGTTACGCAGCGGTTCCCAAGCGTCGATTTGTGCCGGGTTGCGCATGGACTTTTGCCAGTGGCCCGGAAGTTGCATTCATAATCCGCAGCGCGTTTTGCCGTGTTTTGGCGAGTGCAGACGCGGTTCGGGTTCTGTGCTGACAGGTTTTCGTGGGACATTGGGGCTGGCCTGGCCGCGTGGCATGGTCTGCGTGCCACGGTGCTGCCGGGGCGGGGATTGCCGGTGTCTTCACGGGCTTGAAGCCAGCTTGCGCCGCGGGCCCACTCGCCATGCGCTGGCCAGCCAGACCTTCGAACGGGTCTGGCGCGGCGTGAATATTTGTTGCAACACCCTTGGATTTTCGGAGCGGCGCCATGCTGTTGACATTCATCGTTGTGTACCTGTTGATCTCGATCGCGGTGGGGCTCTATGCCGCGCGGCGCGTTCACAACACGGCTGACTATGCCGTGGCGGGCCGCAGCCTTCCGTTGGCTGTGGTGATCGCCACCACGTTTGCCACCTGGTTCGGTTCGGAAACCGTGCTGGGCGTTTCGGCCAAGTTTGTCGAGGGTGGTCTCGGTTCCGTCGTGGAAGACCCGTTTGGCGCCTCCATGTGCCTGATCCTCGTCGGGGTCTTTTTTGCGTACAAGCTGTATCGCAAGAACCTCATCACGCTGGGTGACTACTACCGCCAGCGCTATGGGCGCGTGATCGAGGTCATTTGCTCCTTCGTCATCCTGTGCAGCTATCTGGGCTGGGTTGCGGCGCAAATCACTGCCCTGGGGCTGGTCTTTAACCTGCTGACCCAGGGCGCGGTGTCCATCACCCTGGGGATGGTGATCGGCACGGCCGTCGTGCTGATCTACACCCTCTACGGTGGCATGTGGTCGGTGGCCATGACGGATTTCGTGCAGATGATCGTCATCACGGTCGGGTTGTTTGCGGTGGCTTGGTTTGCTGCCGATTTGGCGGGCGGTGCAGGCAAGGTCATCGACTACGCAGCGCGCGAGGGCAAGTTCCAGTTCTTCCCCTCGGGTGGCCTCAAGGAGTGGACCTTCTTCTTTGCTGCCGCGATCACCATGATGCTTGGCTCCATCCCGCAGCAGGACGTGTTCCAGCGTGTGATGTCGTCCAACAGTGCCGAAACCGCCCGCAAGGGCCCCATCATCGGCGGCACCCTCTACCTGCTGTTCGCATTCATACCCATGTTCATTGTTACGGCGGCGCTTTTGGTGATGCCGGAAGCCACCCAGGCGCTGCTCAAGGAAGATCCGCAGAAAGTGCTGCCCACCCTGGTGATGGAGCGCATGCCCCTGATCCTGCAAGTGGCCTTCTTTGGTGCGTTGCTCTCGGCCATCATGTCCACGGCCTCGGCCACCTTGCTGGCACCCTCCACCACGTTTGTGGAAAACATCCTGCATAACCTTCGCCCCGGCATGACTGACGCGCAGACCCTCAAGGCCATGCGGATTTCGGTGCTGGTGTTCACGGCCTGTGTGTTGACGTATGCCATCACGATGCAGGGCACGTCCATTTACGACCTGGTCTCGGGCGCCTACCAGGTGCCGCTGGTGGGTGCGTTTGTGCCCCTGGTGTTCGGGCTGTATTGGAAGCGCGCCACGACCCAGGGGGCCTTACTTGCAGTGGCCATGGGCCTGGGCGTGTGGCTGCTGTTCGTGGCCAGCCCCATGCTGTCCGAGGCCTTCCCACAGCAACTGGCCGGCTTGCTGGCCGCGCTGGTCGGCATGGTGGGCGGATCGCTTGCGCCGCAGTGGATTCCTGACCACAAGGGCCAGGTCACGCATTACGAAGGCAGCGCGTCCGCCTGATACGCGGGGCCTGCCCGCAAGGGCTTGTACCAAGGCATGCCGCCTATAATTGAGGGCTTTGCACCGCCCCTTCATACGCTGACATGCCTATTTACGCCTACAAATGCGGCTCCTGCGGCCATGCCAAGGATGTGCTGCAAAAAATCTCCGACGCACCGCTCACCGTGTGCCCTGTCTGCGGTGCCGAGGCCTTCTCCAAGCAGGTCACTGCCGCCGGATTCCAGCTCAAAGGCTCGGGCTGGTATGTGACGGATTTCCGCGGTGGCAGTGGCAGCGCCGCAGCGCCGTCGGCAGATGCCAAGGCTGATTCCAAGCCCGAAGCCGGTGCTGCCACTGGCAGCGCGGATACCCCTCAAAAGGACGCTTCCAGCACGGTCAGTACCAGCGCGGCCGGCACTTCGTCCACCACAACTACAAGCTGAAGTCCCTTCATGTCTGCCCTGCGCAAATGGCTGTTGACCGGCCTCCTGGTGATCGTGCCGGGTGTGATTACGGCCTGGGTGCTCAACTGGATCGTCTCCACACTTGACCAGACCCTGCAAATCCTGCCGATGGCGTGGCACCCAGACCGCCTCATCGGCTTTCATGTGCCAGGCTTCGGCGTGGTGCTCACGCTGGTGATCCTGCTGGTTGTTGGCGCGGTGGCCAGCAACTTTGCCGGGCGCAAGCTGGTGCAGTGGGGCGATGCCGTGGTGCATCGCATCCCGGTGGTCCGATCCATCTACTCCAGCGTCAAGCAGGTGTCCGATACGCTCTTTTCCGAGAGTGGCAACGCGTTTCGCAAGGCCGTGCTGGTGCAGTGGCCTCGCGAAGGTGTCTGGACCGTTGCCTTTGTGACCGGTGCCCCCAGTGGTGAGGTGGCCGCCTACCTGCGAGACGAGTTCGTCAGTGTGTATGTGCCCACCACCCCCAACCCCACCGGCGGATATTTCGTGATGGTGCGCAAGAGCGACTGTGTCGAACTCGACATGACGGTGGACTCCGCACTCAAGTACATCGTCTCCATGGGTGTGGTGGCTCCGGCCGACCCCACCCAGGTGTCTCCCAAGTAACCCCTGCTTCCCCTTACTGCGCCCCAGCGGCGCCGGAAACTTCCCATGGCCATGCGTTCCCATTACTGCGGTCTCGTGACCGAAGCCCTCCTGGGCCAAACCGTAACCTTGTCGGGCTGGGTGAACCGTCGCCGCGACCACGGCGGTGTGATTTTCATCGACCTGCGTGACCGCGAAGGCTACGTGCAGGTGGTGTGCGACCCCGATCGCGCTGCCATGTTCAAGACGGCGGAAGACGTGCGCAACGAGTTTTGCGTGCAGGTCAAGGGCATCGTGCGGGCACGCCCCGCCGGGACGACCAACGACAAGCTCAAGAGCGGTCAGATCGAGGTACTTTGCCACGAGCTGAATGTTCTCAATCCGTCTGTCACGCCACCGTTCCAGATTGACGAGGACAACCTATCGGAGACCACGCGCCTGACGCACCGCGTGCTGGACTTGCGCCGCCCGTACATGCAGAACAACCTGATGCTGCGCTACAAGGTATCGATGGAGGTGCGCAAGTTCCTGGATGCCAACGGTTTCATCGACATCGAAACCCCCATGCTCACCAAGAGCACCCCGGAGGGCGCCCGCGACTACCTGGTGCCCAGCCGCGTGCACGATGGCCAGTTCTTCGCGCTGCCACAGTCGCCGCAGTTGTTCAAGCAGCTGCTGATGGTGGCGGGCTTTGACCGCTACTACCAGATCACCAAGTGCTTCCGCGACGAAGACCTGCGCGCCGACCGTCAGCCCGAGTTCACCCAGATCGATATCGAAACATCGTTCATGGAAGAGCAGGACATCCGCGACATGTTCCAGGGCATGATCAAGACGGTGTTCCAAAATACGCTGGGTGTGGATCTGGGCGAGTTCCCGGTCATGACGTACCAGGAAGCCGCGCACCGCTTTGGCTCCGACAAGCCCGACCTGCGCGTGAAGCTTGAATTCACCGAACTCACTGATGTGATGAAGGACGTGGACTTCAAGGTGTTCTCCACCCCCGCCACCACCAAGGGCGGCCGCGTGGTGGCCTTGCGGGTGCCTGGTGGTGCCAAGGAAGGCACGGGCCTGTCGCGCGGCGAGATCGACGGCTACACCGAGTTCGTGAAGATCTACGGCGCCAAGGGCCTGGCATGGATCAAGGTCAACGAGCTGGCCAATGGCCCGGACCTGCAAGGGCCCTCCCGGTGGCCGGGCCTGCAAAGCCCCATCGTCAAGAACCTGCACGACGCAGCCATTGCCGAGATTCTCAAGCGCACCGGCGCGCAAAACGGTGACCTTCTTTTCTTCGGTGCCGACAAGGAAAAGATCGTCAACGACGCCATTGGCGCGCTGCGCATCAAGATCGGTCACAGCGAGTTCGGCAAAAAGAACGGCCTGTTTGAAGACCGCTGGGCACCGCTGTGGGTGGTGGATTTCCCGATGTTCGAGTTCGACGAGGACAGCCAGCGTTGGAACTCGGTACACCACCCCTTCACCAGCCCCAAGGATGGCCACGAGGACTGGATGGTGACGGCACCCGAGAAGTGCATCTCCAAGGGCTACGACATGGTGCTCAACGGCTGGGAAATGGGTGGCGGTTCGGTCCGTATCCACCGCGCCGACGTGCAGCAAAAAGTGTTCGATGCGCTCAAGATCACACCGCAAGAAGCGCAGCTCAAGTTCGGCTTCCTGCTGGATGCGCTGCAGTACGGTGCGCCTCCGCACGGCGGCCTGGCGTTTGGCGTCGATCGCATCGTCACGCTGATGACCGGCGCCGAGTCGATCCGCGACGTGATTGCCTTCCCCAAGACGCAGCGCGCGCAGTGCCTGCTGACCCAGGCACCGAGCCCTGTGGACGAGAAGCAGCTGCGCGAACTGCACATCCGCCTGCGCAATCCCGATGCCGTGAAGGCCGCGTGACCTTGCTGGACCTTCCGGGCGGCTTTGCAGGCCAGCCGTCGCAGCCGATGACGGCTCAAGCGCTACAAACAAGCGCCAGGGAACCTCTGCACAACTCCCTGCGGGCCGCGCTCGCGCGGGCTCGGGCAGTCCACGGTGTTGCTTTTCTTGCCAATAGCCAGGCTATTGGCTGCAAAAAGCGCCTTGTGGCCTATCCCAATCCACACCAGCGCATCCTCGCGAGGGTTATGCAGAGCTTCCCAAGACCGCCTCAGCTAATGAGCCACGGGCGGTCTTTTTTTTCATGGCCGTGCCGCCCGTTGTGTGTTCCAGGCCTCTTCTCGGAGGCAGACATCACGCCAGTCGAGATCCGTGCCCGTTTCGAACTGCAGCGCCAGGCCAGCCGCGAACAGGTCGATGTGCCACTGCTGGTGCGCCGCAAGCGCCTGCTGCGCCTTTGCAAGCTGCTCGACGACAACGGCCCGGTGCTGGCTGTAGCCGGCGGGTGTCTGGGCTGCACGGCATCCCAGCGCCCAGGATGGGGCTGAGAATGTGCGGCGGGGCAGCGAAGCAAAAACCATTTGCGGCGACAATGCCGGTCCTTTCGTTTTTTCATTCCCGTTGTCGTTCGGTTCTCCCATGTCCAGTATCCAGGTTCGTCCCGCCACGCTTCGCGATGCCAAGGCCATCGCCCAGATCCACACCATCTCTGCCCAAGAGGTCTACAAGGGGCTGGTGCCAGACGAGCATCTCAAATCCCTGTCGGTTGAAAAGCGCCAGGCCTACTGGCGCGAGGCCATTGAATATTGCGAACCCCAGGTGCAGGTGGCCGTGGACGGCGAGAAGATCGTCGGCTTCGTGGGCTACGACCGCTCGCGCGACGAAAAGTCGCGCCCCACCACCGGCGAGATTTGGGCCATCTATGCAGCGCCCACACACTGGAGTCAGGGCGTCGGCCTGGCGCTGTGGGATGCCGCCCGCGATGGCCTTCAGGAAGAAGGCTGTACCAACGTGACTGCATGGGTGCCGCTGCGCAATGAGCGGGCCATCCGGTTCCACGAGCTTGCGGGCTTCAAGCGCGAGCTCTCCACCGCCAAGACGGCCGTGGTGGGTGGCGTGAAGATCGAAGAAGTGCGCCTGAAGCGCCCGATCAACTGATCCGGTATCGCACATGATCGAATGGAGCCACCAGGGCCAGACACACCAAGCCCTGTGGCGCTCCGAAAGCGGCGCACCCGTGCCGCGGCGCGTGGTGGTGGCCGACGACACACTGGCCGCCGACACCGCTTTCCGCATGGCTTGCGAAGGCACGGGCCTGCTGTGGCAGGGCGATTTCAACAACGCTCGCATGCTGTTGCAGGCGCTGATGCGCCGCATCGACCGGCGGGGCAGCAAGCCGCGCAAGGCGGCTGCCGCCAAGGCTGCACAAAAAGCCGCTGCGGCCACGCCTGCCGAGGCATTCCACTTGCACCGACAGGCACAGTCGCAGCGCGCGCGCGTGCTGGCCTGCCTGCTGATGCCGCTGGAGGGGGACTACCGCGTGGCCCTGCGGCGCGCGCCCGACCTGCGCCAGGCCTGCACCGAGGCATGGGGCCCGGCCGATGGCAAACCGTCGGTGACCACGCTGCGCGAACTGCTGGGCCTGGTGGGTGCGCACGAATGGCGCAAAAAGGGTGTGGAAGT
>JBKCTS010000292.1:0-4435 GCA_046318695.1 Acidovorax sp. | reverse complement strand
GCGCCGCTGCTGCACGCCTTGAAGGACGAAGCACAGGCCCTGGCCGCCCGGCTGGCTGCGCTGCCCTGAGGGCCAGGGCGCGACCTGCGGGCGCCTGAGCCCTCAGCCTAAAAACGGCAGTTGGATGCATTTGCCAGCGCTTCTGTTGGGGAGCCAGGCACGGCGCGACGACGCGGCAGGCACGTCCCTGCAAGGAGGAGCAACACTGCATGGCGCTCCAAACGCGGCGCTGGCAAGTGCATAGCGCTGTCACCCCAAAGGTGACGCTGCAAAAACAACCCAAGGCGCGAGTCCGTGCGGTGTGCGGCAAGATTACAAGCATAGCGCTGTCACCCCAAAGGTGAGGCTGCAAAAACAACCCAAGGCCCGAGTCCACGCGGTGTGCGGCAAGATGACAAGCGGTCAACTGCCGTTTTTAGGTTCAGTGGTCACCTTGGTGTTTGCCGGTTTTACGCAAGCGGGGGGCGGGCGCGATGCGCGACAAGGCGTGTTCGCAGGCCGTGACGGCCAGTGCCTGGCGCGCTGCCAGCCAGCCCACGCCAAACCAGGCCTGCGGTTGGCGCGTTGCGGCGATGTCCCGGTACAGCTGCGCGGCCACGCGCTCATCGTTGAGGCGGCCCAGGGCTGACAAGGCGGGTTGCAGGCTGCTGAGAAAGTGGGCACTTTTTGCACTCAGCGCAGGTGCCATAAATTCAGTGAGGTAGCGCAAGCGTTTGAGGCGTTTGCGCAGACGGTGTTGTGCCTGTGGCGTGCGCACGGCAAAGTCCTGCGCGCCTTTGCGGATCTGGTCATGCAGCGCGCGCAGGCGCTTTTGCAATAGGCGGCGGGTGGCTTTGGCATCCAGACCCGCAGGCTCGCTGGCGGTGGCTTGCAGCCCCTGGGTGGCAAACGCCATCAGGCCCACCAGCGCGCCCTGGAAGGCTGCTGCGCGCACGATGTGCATGGCCGCAGCCGCCCCCGTGTCTTCGTCGTCTTGCGCCAGCACCGGCGGGGCGCCCGCAGCGCGCAGGTCGGCCTCGATGCGCTGCATCACCTGGTAGCGGTCGCGCAGTTGGCCGAGTTGCTCGAACACCTGAGCCAAAGGCCGCTCCCAGGCGGGATCAAAGCGGCCGGGGGTGAGCGGTGCCAGCTCGCGCAGGGCCGTGCGCAGGCGGCGGATGCCGATGCGAAGCTGGTGCACCTGCTCGGCATCGTCGGAACCCTCGGCGATCTCGCTGGCAGGGCCCAGGATCTGCTGCAGGCACTGCGCCACCACAGCCTGCTGCAGGGCAGGCCCTGCTGGCAGGTGGTGGGTGATGCGCTGTGGCCGTGCCGGGTGGGTGGGCCTGCTGCCAGGCGCGGCCAGAAGCCGCTCGCCGCGCTCGGCCTTGGAGACGGTGCTCAGATACAGGCCGTGCCGGGCGGCCCACTGCCTTGCAAGCGCTGCCAGGCCGTCCACCGGCCCGGCCTTGAGTTCCAGCTCCAGCTCGCAGATCCGTGCTTCGGTCTGTTGCGGCGTCCCACGGTGGGCCACCACCTGCCCGGTGTCCAGTGCCAGCTCCACCACGGTACCTTGCCGGGTGATGGTCCGGGTGATGCGGTCAATGCCGGTGCCGTAGGTTTCAGTCAGCGGCCCCTGGGCGGCGTGCAGCGCGTGCAGCAGCCGCGTGCCTGCCGGGGTGCCAGCGTGCAGCTCGGGGATTGGTTGCGGCGCCGCGCCTGGGGCGGCCGGGCCGCGTGCGGCGTTGTGCTCGTACCTGTCCAGCGGGCCGTTGCCCACAGCCTTGACGGTTTGCACCCAATGCTCGCCCTCCAGGCGCAGACGAAACGCGATGCCGTGAGCCGCCAGCGCGCCGTCCGTGGTGTCAAAGTAGCGCGCCTGCATTCGTACACCCGCGAACCGCCCCCGGCGCACGGCTGCCTGCACGCTGGCAAGGCGCTCAGGCGGGATGCAGAACTTGAATTCGACTTCCATCGCCGAGGATGTTATCCAGAAGTATCCAGGGCCGGTGGACGCGATGTTTGCCATCGGTCAAAGACAGCGTTTAAAGGCCCTAGCCCGCATATTTCACCAGGTCGCTGTCCTATGTGCCGCGACACTGCATGAATACTCACTTTCCTGGCTTTTTAGTGCCAAATCCGATTTGAATCGAGCGCTACACACCCGATTGAGCCGTGCTGCGGCACGCTGGCTGCGTTGCTCCTCCTCGCGGGCACGAGCCCGCAGCGTTGTCGCGCCTTGCCAGCGCACCGCATCACAGCCCACTCGGGCGCGTCCCTGGTGAAATATGCGGGCTAGAGATTGGAAGCTTCGCTGGCGCGCAGCTTGTCTTTTTTGCTGGGCCGCTTGCCCTTGATGCCGCCAGTGCCCTGCGGGTCTTTGGATGAAGGGGGCGTTGGGGGCTCGGTGGGCTCAAAGCCTGCGATCTGCTCACGCGCAAGGGTGAGGTGCTGGCGTTTTTCGATCAGGCGGAAATGCGCCTCGGAATCGGCGGTCACGAAGCTCACGGCCACGCCGCTTTTGCACGCGCGGCCGGTGCGTCCGATGCGGTGCACGTAGTCCACAGCCGAGCGGGGCAGGTCGTCGTTCACCACGGCGGGCAGTTGCGCGATGTCGATGCCGCGCGCGGCCAGGTCGGTGGTCACCACCACCTGCCAGCGCTCGTCCTTGAACTCTTGCAGCACCTGTGTGCGCGCGCTCTGGCTCAGGCCGCCGTGAAAGGGCGAGGCATAGATCCCCGCCTTGTAGAGTTTTTCGGCCACATGCTCGGCAGCGTACTGCGTGGCCACAAACACCAGCACGCGGGACCAGTCGTGCTCCCGGATCAGGTGGCGCAGCAACTGGGTGCGCCGGCGGGCGTCCACCGCAATAGCGCGTTGTTCGATGGCCGGTTCGTTACCGGGCGTGTTGGGCACTTCCACGCGCACGGGGTTGTTCAGCAGGCCATCGGCCAGCGCCTGAACTGCGGGAGGGAAGGTGGCCGAAAAAAACAGGTTTTGCCGCTGGGTGGGCAGCAGGGCCAGCACGCGTTGCAGTTCCTCGGCAAAGCCCAGGTCGAGCAGGCGGTCGGCCTCGTCCAGCACCAGGTGCGCTACGGCAGACAGCCGCAGGGCGTTGTGCTGCACCAGATCGAGCAGGCGCCCCGGCGTGGCGATCACGATGTCGGCACCGCCGCGCAGACGCATCATCTGCGGGTGGATGGACACCCCGCCAAAGAGGATCGCCACCTTCAGCGGCTGCTGCAGATGTTGGCCCAGGCTGCGCACAACCTCGCCCACCTGGGCGGCCAGTTCGCGCGTGGGCACCAGCACCAGGGCGCGCACACGCCTTGGCCCACTGGTGGCACTGAGCTGAAGCTGCTGCAGCAGCGGCAGCGCAAAGGCTGCCGTCTTGCCAGAACCCGTTTGCGCCGCGCCGAGCAAGTCTGCACCCGCAAGGATGGCCGGAATCGCCTTGGCCTGGATGGGCGTGGGCGACAAGAAACCGGCCTGACTGGCGGCATGGACCAGGGCGGGGGACAGACCGAGGGTGGCAAAAGGCATGGGCGGGGCGCGTGTGGCGCAGCAATCAAATCGGGGCAGGAGCCGGTTGTGCCAAAGGCGGGTGGATCCATATGCCATTGTCGCTGCCCCAGGGCACTTGAGGACCGGCAGGGCGCAAGGCAGGCGGCACGCGCAGATAATCGGCGCCTTCCTTCACTGCGATTCCTGGCCCGGCCAGGCACCGTCACCATGGCGCTTAATTTTGATTCCTCCGTCATTACCCACGGTATCCAGTTGGCCGTTGCGCCGGTGTTCCTGCTCACGGCCGTCGCGGGCATGATTGGCGCGGTGGCGGGTCGCCTGGCGCGCATCATCGACCGGGCCCGTGTGGTCGAGGACCATGCCCGCACCCAATCCGATCCCGACATGCTGGCCCGCGCCTACCGCGAGCTTGGCGATCTGCAAATGCGCGGGCGGCTTGCCAATGGCTGCATTGGCCTGCTCACCTTGTGCGCATTTCTCATCGGTCTCACCATCATCCTGCTGTTTCTGGGCGAGACGGCGGGCCTGCCGTCCAACCGGTTCGCTGTGGGGGGCTTTCTGGCCGGCGTGGTGTCGTTCTTGCTGGCGTTGCTGTGCTTCATGACCGAGACACTGTTGGCGACCCGGCTGCTCAATTTCCGCTTGCTTCAGACCGCGGCCGGGGGCTCGCGATGAAGTCGCTGGCCGATCTGGGCGGCCTGGTCTATTCCACCGAGGCAGGCCGCATGTGCCCTGGCTGCCGCCAGCCGGTGGCGCAATGCATATGCAAGCAAAACAAGCCGCTGCCTGCCGGGGACGGCATCGTGCGCGTGTCGCGCGAGACCAAGGGCCGCGGCGGCAAGGCCGTCACGCTGGTCAAGGGGGTCGCCCTGGATGAAGCCGCTCTGGAGCAACTGGGCAAGCAGCTCAAGACGGCCTGCGGCAGCGGTGG
>JBKCTS010000291.1:0-10685 GCA_046318695.1 Acidovorax sp. | reverse complement strand
GGCTCAGCCCGAACGGTTTGTTAGATTCAACGGACACCCCCTCTGATCTGTCCTATGCCCTGGCGCCGCCCTCCCGCCCACAGCGCCGAATTGCTGGCGCACTGGCAAGCCCTGGGCCAAGCGCTGGAGAGCGACACGCCCGCCTGGCGTGCTGAGGGCCAGCGCCTTCTGCGCAGCTGGGCGCGCTGGCCCCGCGCCTACCACGACACCACACACCTGTGGGCCTGCCTGCGGCATGGGCAAGCCGTTGAGCATCAGCAGCCGGGCGCGCTCGACAACCCGCACGCGGTCGCTCTGGCCCTGTGGTACCACGACGCCATCTACTGGCCATGGAGCCAGCACAACGAAGAGCGCAGCGCAGCGTGGGCCAGCCGCTTCATCCTGAGCAAGGGCCTGCCCGACACGCTGGCCCAGACCGTGCACCAGCACATCCTGGACACCCGCCACACCCCTGGCCCGCTGAAGGGCGATGCGCAGTGGGTGGTGGACATCGACCTGGCCATCCTGGGCCAGAGCGACGCGGTGTACCGACAGTTCGAGCGCAACGTGCGAAGCGAATATTTCTTCGTGCGCTGGCCACGCTACGTGGCTGGGCGCAGCGCGGTGCTGCAGGGGTTTCTGGACCGGCCACGCATTTACGGCACCGACCTGTTTTTTCTGCGCTACGAAGCACAGGCGCGCGCGAACTTGGGCCATGCCCTGGCGGCGCTCTCAAAGGGCCAGCTGTATTGCTGATCGCAAAGTGGCAGGCAGGTAGCCAGTACCAAGTACCTGTTCTAAGGGCCCAGCAGCAAGCTCATCTGCACGCCATCGTGGTAGACACCGTTCAGGCACACAGCCTCAGGCTCAACACCGTAGCGCACAAAGCCGAGAGACTGATACAACTGCTCTGCAGCGTCATTGGGCACATACATCGTGAGATTGATCCTCCGCACCGCGTGCGCCCTGGCATGAGCGATGGCGCGCGCCAACAGCAAGCGGCCCAGGCCGCGTCGGCGAAAACGAGGGGACACAAAGGTGCCCCACAAAATCGCCTTGTGCCGGGACGACGGAAACCGGCTTTGCCAAGCCACTGCGGCACTACCCACCAGCTCTGCATCGCAAAAAGCGCCAAACGCAGCATTGGGCGCGGGATAAGAGAGTTGCTCCTCGAAACCTTCAAGAGAACGACTCAGTTCCTCCTCCATGGTCAGGCCCATGGGGATCGGGTTGTCGGCGGTGAGTTCGCGACGCAATGATGAAAAGGCCTGCGCATCGGTCGCCCCCAATTGACGAATCTCGACATCACTCCGCGATTCGTCATTCAGGCCGTCGGTGGATTTCAGAACGTGATTCCTGTTCATTTGCATTTCCCCAGCGGTTCATCAAAAGGCCCAAGCCCCGAGCTGATAGTAGTCAAACCCGCTGGTGCGCCCACCCAGACATTTCGCCAAAAAATCCTCGGTCTTGCGGTACATCGTGAGGTTATTGCTCCACTTCTGGTTGCCATGGCCGTCACCGTTGAAGGTAAGGTACTCCACCTCTTTGCCCGCCTTGCGCAGAGCGGCTACCATCCATTCAGACTGCTCCAGCTTCACGCGCACATCGTTCACGCCGTGCATGATGAGGATCGGCTTTTGCGCATGTTCGGCGCGGTACAGGGGCGACTTGGCATCCATGCGGGCGCGGTCTTCAGGCACGGCTGGGTTGCCCACATAGCGGTGCCACCAGGGCAGGCCCATTTCCCAGTAGGGTGGCGCGGCCTCCAGCAGGCGGGCAATATCCGTCACTCCCACCACATCCACCGCGCAGGCAAACACCTCGGGCGTGAAGGTGGCACCCACCAGGGCCGAATAGCCGCCGTAGCTTGCGCCGTAGATCGCCACGCGCTGCGGGTCGGCCACGCCGCGCTCGACCGCCCAGCGCACGCCGTCCACCAAGTCGTCGTGCATGCGGCCTGCGAACTCGCCCCGGGCCTTTTCCATGTGGTTGCGGCCATAGCCGCTGGAGCCCCGGTAGTTGACCTGCAGCACGGCATAGCCACGGTTGGCCAGAAACTGCTGCATGGCGCGGCTGGTGGCGCCATCGCCCCAACGGTCGCGCACCCAGGGGCCACCGTGCACCAACAGTACGGTGGGCAGCCGCTGCGGCGCTGGCCCCACGGGCAGCGTGAGGTAGCCGTGGATGCTGAGCCCATCGCGCGCGGTGTAGGTAATGGGATGGGTGGGCGCCAAGTCCTTGGCAATCAGGCTGAGGCGGCTCTCGCCCAGAAAGCGGGGTTCGTGCCCATCGCGCAGCAGGTAGCTGCGCGTGCCCCGGTCGGTAGCCACCGCCACCGTCAGCACCTTGTCGGTCTGATCCAGGCTGGTCACCAGCACCTCTGCGGGCTTGTCACCGGCCAACGCAGACAGCCGGGCTTCCAGCGCGGGGTCGAACACCTTGCGCGCTGGGTAGCCCGGCATGAAGTGCGCCAGCAGCGGCGCGCGGGTGCGGCGGCTGAGGGTCACACTGTCCAGGTCCACGTCGGGCGAGGCAAACCACTCCTCCTCGGTGCCCGTGATCAGGTCCAACCGCACCAACGCCAGTTTGTCGCGTCCCCGGTTGGAAAGCGCCCAGGCCTTGCGCCCCTCATCGTGCAGGCCAAAGATGTTCAGCGTGTCCCACCGGCTCCACTGCGCGGCGGTCACCCACTGGCCGGGCTCGGTGCCCCGGCGCTCCAGCAGCACTTGCTCGCCCTTGATCTGTGCCCGGGCGCGCAGTTGGCCTGTGGTGTCCACGCCCCACCAGCTCACGTTGCCGGGGTTGGTGGCCAGCAGCACCGGCGCGCCGCCCGCAGGGCTCACCCGGTACAGGTCAAACACCTTTTTGTCGCGCTGGTTGGAGGTGACGATGAAGTCGGACGATGCATCCACCACCTCCGCAAAATACGCCACCGAACGCGGCGCGGGCATCAGCTCGCGCAACTCGGTCCCGGGCCCCTCGACCGGGCCTGCATAGATGCGCGTGTTTTCATCGCCCGTGGGGTCGGCCGTGATGCCGAGCCAACGGCTGTCAGCACTAAAACGGATGGCGCGCGCACGAATGCGAAACGCCTTGGCCTCACCTCCATCGATGGACTGCACCCAGATTGCAGGCACCACCCCGTCGATGCCAAACCAGGCGATGCGCTTTCCGTCTGGCGACACACGGTAACCCCCTGTGGACTGCCGGCTGGCGACAAAGTCACGCACCGGCACCAGGTCGGGCAATTGCGCGCCCGCCAGCGATGGGTGGGAGGGCCCGGAAGCGCAGCCCGCCAACAAAACTACCGATAAGACCGCGCACAACCCTATCCATCTTTGGGCCATGAAACTCCTCCTCATCTTGTTCGACTGATAAACGGCGATGGTGCGAGATGACTCTTTAAGCCGGGCCGACGAGAAGCGACGACCGCCCGTGTCTATGCTCCTGCACGGGCTGCCGCTCGCGCGGCTTGCCGAGACGCTTCTGGGTCCAATGTTCATCGTTCGCCCAGCCACCGCAAGCCCATGGGAGCTCGCAAGCCGCCGCACCGGCCGGACCGCCCCACAGCAGGCACGCAACCACCCAGGCCAACGGGGCCAGGCGGCGCGGGATCTGCCCAGGATGCAAGGGCGACCGACGCGCCGCGCTACGGTGGGAGGTCATGTGCAACAACATGACGGCATTGTGGAATTTGCCACCTTTGCGCAAGCCAAAGGGTTGAGTCACCGTGCCAGCAACGGCTGCGCCACCCGCACGCGGGCCGGTTCGTTGGCCCCCCGGGAGGCGGATGACCTGCACCTGTGCGAAGAAGCCCGCATCTCGCGGACAACCGGCTCCACACCCACAGCGGCGTGCTGGCGTGCGCCAAGTTCAGTGCCAGGGGTGACCCCTGGACGCCCGGTTCGATAAACCTAAAAACCGCGGTTGACCGCTTGTAATCTTGGCGCACACCGCACGGACTCGGGCCGTGCGTTGTTTTTTGCACCTCCACCTTTCGGGTTTAGGAAAAAAACTTTACGCGCAGGGATACCCTTCCTCGTGTCAGCGGATGGGTGACTGCTGTGAAGCGGTCCGTCCAGGTTGCCCTGTTGCGGCAGTTGTGGCGGGCGCTGCGCCCGCTCTGTCGAAAGCGGCACCGTCGGTTGGCAGAGACTTCTGCGCCCGCCCTCCACGTTTAGGAAGCCTTAAGCCGCCGACCGCCACAATCCCCCCATGCACATCCTGCTCATCGAAGACGACCTGGACCTGGGCCGGGCGCTGCAGTCCGCGCTCAAGGTGGAGGGCCTGACCAGCGAATGGCTGCGTCGCGCGGTGGACGCCCCCGCCACCGTGGATGCCACCACGGTGGACTGCGTGCTGCTGGACCTGACCTTGCCCGACGGCAGCGGCTTGGACCTGCTGGCGCGTTGGCGGGCGCAGACGGGTGACGGCGGGCAGGTACCCATCATCGTCATCACCGCCCGCTCGGCGGTGGAGGACCGGCTGGAGGGCCTGG
Organism: Acidovorax sp.; assembly: GCA_046318695.1. GTDB lineage: Bacteria > Pseudomonadota > Gammaproteobacteria > Burkholderiales > Burkholderiaceae_C > Acidovorax. The sequence continues at coordinate 6,208 of JBKCTS010000291.1, read as the reverse complement.
ATGGCGGAGCGGACGACTTTGTGATCAAGCCCTTTGCCACGGCCGAGCTGATGTCGCGCATCCGAGCCGTGCTGCGCCGCAGCGCGCGCCAGGCCAGCGAGCGCTGGGTGCTGGGCGAGCTCGTGATAGAGCCCCGGCGGCATGCCGCGCAAAGAGCAGGGCTCCCGCTGGAGTTGTCGCCGCGCGAGTTTCAACTGCTCCTGGAGCTTGCACGCGAGCCTGGGGTGGTGGTGTCCAAAAGCGTGCTGTCGCAGCGGCTGGACCCGCTGGGCGAGCCGATGGACTTTTCCGCCATCGAAGTGCATGTGTCCAACCTGCGCCGCAAGATCGGGGCGGAGTTGATTCGCACCGTGCGTGGCGTGGGCTATTTGTTGCAGCCATGACGCACCCCATCGCCATGACAAGCCATTTGCGCACCGCCTGGACATGGCTGTCAGAGCCGACGCTGGTGCGCCGCAGTGTGGTGTCGGTAGTGCTGGCCTTCGTGCTGGTGTGGGCAGTGCTGCTGGGCTATATCTTCATCACCTACAAGCACACCATTGCCAATGACCCAGGGCTGCTCAAGTACGGGGATGCGCTGCTCGTATCGCTGCAAGACATTGCAGACCCCGGGCAAGCGGCCGCAGCCGTTGCGTCTACCGAAACATGGACCTACATCCGTCGCCGGCAAGCCGGTGTCCTGCCCGGCAAGACACTGCATGTACTGAGCGACATGATGGGCAAGCCCGTGTATTCCTCACCTGAGCTCGCGGGCCAGGCGCTACCGCCTGCAGACCCTTTAGCAGCCAGCGTGATCACTGAAGCCAAAGCATTGGGAGCTGGGTACCGCATTTACTCTGGCCAGAATGCACGCTGGACCCTTCGGGTGTTCGAGCCCAAGCGCCAAGATTCGGCCTTTTTGGCTTACAACGGGCGGTTCATCCTGCCGTACCTCCTGCTGGCAGCGCCCTTTGTACTGATCCCCGTCTGGCTCTCGGCGCGCAACGGCCTGCGCCCCTTGCAGCGGCTGGCACGCCTGATCGCCACGCGCGGCAAGGACGACCTGCAACCTGTGGGCTTCAACGCCCGCCACCGCGAACTCAAGCCCCTGGAGCAGTCACTGGACCAACTCTTTGCCCAGCTACGGCAAAAGGTGGAACGCGAGCGCGCCTTTGTACAAGACGCGGCGCACGAGATCCGCACCCCGCTGGCCGTGATTGCCGCCCAGGCGCATGTGATGGCCCGCTCGCAGAGCGAAGCCGAGCGCATGCAGGCGCAGGCGCAGTTGGAGCAGGCCATCGCGCGCACATCGCACCTGGCGCAGCAACTGCTGGATCTGGCCGCGCTGGACGAAGCGCAGCGCCCTGCCCCGCGTGACCTGGACGTGGCGCAGTGGCTGCGTGACTTGCTGGTGCAGGCAATGCCTGATGCGATGGCGCGGCAGATTGAACTGTCGCTGGACGCACCTGACACTCTGAACGCCCGGCTTGACTTGCCCGCCCTCGAATCCATCGGCCACAACCTCATCGACAACGCGGTGCGCTACACCCACGCTGGTGGTAACGTGGTGGTGACACTGGGGCACGGGGTTGCAACGCTGCACCTGTCGGTGCAGGACGACGGGCCAGGAATCCCGACCACGGAACACCAGCGGGTGTTCGAACGCTTTTACCGTGGCGTGGGCCATGCCGCCAACGGCTCGGGCCTGGGCTTGGCCATCGTGCGGCAGGCAGTGCTGCGCATGGGCGGGCAGGTGCAGGTTGGCGCTGGCCTGAACGGCCGGGGCGTGGGCTTTTTCGTTAGCATTCCCCTGCCTCACAGCGCCTGACACTCCCTCCCGCCGCCGCGAGCCCATCGCCCACCCTGCATGTCCAACCCAGCCACCCCCGACTCCACCCACCCCAGCCTCACCTGCGGTGCCTGCTGCGCCAACTTCCGCGTGGACTTTGCCGTGTACGAGATGCAGGCGCTGGGCGGCACGGTGCCCGACGATCTGGCGGTGCAAGTCAACGGCAGCAAGTGCCGCATGCGCGGTACCGACCATGTGCCCATGCGCTGTGTAGCGCTGACGGGCCAGGTGGGCGAGCAGGTGGCTTGCGGCATCTACGAACTACGCCCGTCGCCCTGCCGCGAGTTCGAGGCGGGGGACTATGGGTGCAACAAGGCGCGCTTGCGCCATGGTCTGCCGCCGCTGCAAGAGGGCTTTGTTCTCTGATTCGGGGCTTGGCCGCGGCGGTATGTTTGCGGCCTCCACAATTTTCGGGGGCTGTTGGTAATAACCGACACCACGGTTTTTGCCGGGCGGCAAACTTTGCGCCATGCCAGCCAGCCCAGCCCCTACCGCCCGCCAGCTCTGGGACATTTCGCCGCCCGTGCACGCGGGCAGCCCCGTGTTTCCGGGCGACACGGCATACCGCCAGCAGTGGTGCGCCACCATCGGCCCGGGCTGCCCGGTCAATGTGAGCGCCATCACGCTGTCGCCCCATGTGGGCGCGCACGCCGACGCACCGCTGCACTACGACGCGCACGGCGCCAGCATTGGCGACGTATCGCTTGACGCGTTTCTGGGCCCCTGCCGCGTGATCCACGCCATCGGCTGCGGCCCACTGATTACCTGGGGCCACATCGCCCACGCGGTCGATGAGGCCATGCCCCCGCGGGTGCTGGTACGCACCTATGTCCAGGCCCCAGCGGAATGGGACGGCCAGCTCAGCGCCTACGCGCCCGACACCGTCGAACGCCTGGCCGACCTGGGCGTGCTGCTGGTGGGCATTGACACCGCCAGCATCGACCCGGCCGACAGCAAGCAGCTCCCCAGCCACCAGGTGATTCGCCGCCGCGGTCTGCGCGTGCTGGAGAACCTGGTGCTCGACGCCGTGCCTGAAGGCGACTACGAGCTGATCGCCCTGCCGCTGAAACTGACCACCGCCGATGCCTCGCCCGTGCGGGCGGTGCTCAGAGCGCTTTGACGCATTGAGTTCAGTACTTTTTTGCCCGCTTACGCACGTCGATAAACAACTTTTAGCTATTAGTTTTGTAGCACTTTATCGAGATCACCATGATCACCTCCCGGCAAGACTGCCGCGCCCTTGATGCGCAAGACCCGCTCGCACCACTGCGCGCTCACTTCAGCCTGCCCGCAGGCGTGATCTACCTGGACGGCAACTCGCTGGGTGTGCTGCCCCAAGCCGCGGCCGCGCGTGTGGCCGATGTGGTCACCCGCGAATGGGGCACGGACCTGATCCAATCCTGGAACAAGGCAGGCTGGTTTGACCTGCCCCAGCGCCTGGGCAACCAGTTGGCCCCGCTGATCGGCGCGGGCCAGGATGAGGTGGTGTTCACCGACAGCACCTCCATCAACCTCTACAAAGTGCTGAGCGCGACGCTGAACATTGCGCGCGAGGACAGCCCCGCACGCAAGCGCATCGTGAGCGAGCGCAGCAATTTCCCGACCGATCTTTACATCGCCGAGGCGCTGTGCAAGGAGCGCGGGCTGGAACTCGTGCTGGTGGAGCCCGAAGAGATCCCAGCAGCCCTCGCCCACGATGTGGCCGTGCTGATGCTCACGCATGTGAACTACCGCACCGGCGCCATGCACGACATGGCGGCCATCACCGCCGCCGCGCACGCGCAGGGCATTTTGTGCGTGTGGGACCTGGCACACAGCGCGGGGGCGGTGCCGGTTGATTTGAAGGGCGCAGGCGCAGATTCCGGGGAATGGACAGCGTCTCAATCTGCCGATTTCGCTGTGGGCTGCGGCTACAAATACCTCAACGGCGGCCCCGGCGCTCCGGCCTTTGTGTGGGTGCATCCGCGCCACGCCAGCCGTTTTTGGCAGCCGCTTTCGGGCTGGTGGGGCCATGCAGCGCCCTTTGCCTTCACGCCCGACTACCAGCCCGCCCCCGGCATCACACGCTACCTGTGCGGCACGCAGCCCATCATCAGCCTGTCGGCGCTGCAGTGCGGGCTGGATGTGTTCACCGCCGCACAAAGCCTGGGCGGCATGGACGCGCTGCGCGCCAAGTCGCTGGCGCTCACCGACATGTTCATTGAGCTCGTGCAAGAGCGCTGCGCGGGCCACGGCCTGGGCCTGGCCACACCGCGCAACCACGCACAGCGCGGCTCGCAGGTGTGCCTGACACGGGACGAAGGCGCGGGCGTGACGGGCCAGGGCAGCGGTGCCTACGCCATCGTGCAGGCGCTCATCGCCCGCGGCGTGATTGGCGACTTCCGCAAAGGCGATGGCGGCCGCCACAAAGACATCCTGCGCTTTGGCTTCACACCTCTGTACCTCGGCTTTGAAGACGTGTGGAACGCAGTGGAACATCTGCGCCAGGTGCTGGAAAGCGGCGAGTGGCAAAAGCCTGAGTTCAACCAGCGCCATGCGGTGACTTGAACGCGCCTGCATGCAACAACACAAAACCGCTCACGCTCGGCTTGTCGAAGCGCCACGCAAGGCTTCGACAGGCCTGTCCTGAGCCCGTCGAAGGGCTCAGCCCGAACGGTCTGGATGGATCAACCGTGAATCCGTACGACACAGCGCGACCGCAGGAGACAAACCCATGTGCCCGTTTTCCCAAACAACCACCCCCGCCAAAGCAACACCCAGCACAGCCCTGCCCGAATCCATCGTGCACGAAGAGCGCGCCCAGCTCGACTTCAGCCAGCGCATGAGCTACGGCGACTACCTGCAGCTCGACACCGTGCTGGCCGCCCAGCTCCCCCTTTCAGGCGCGCACGACGAGATGCTCTTCATCATCCAGCACCAGGCCAGCGAGCTGTGGATGAAGCTGATGCTGCACGAGCTGCGCGCCGCCATCGGCCACATGGCGCGCGACGAGTTGCCGCCCGCATTCAAGATGCTGGCGCGCGTGAGCAAGATCATGGAGCAGCTGGTGCACGCCTGGGACGTGCTGGCCACCATGACGCCGCCCGAGTACAGCGCCATGCGCCCATACCTGGGGCAATCCAGCGGCTTTCAAAGCTACCAGTACCGCTGCATCGAGTTTGCAATGGGCAACAAGAACCGCGCCATGCTCAAACCCCACGAGCACCGGGCTGACCTGCTGGCGCTGGTGCAGGCGGCCTACGAAGCCCCGTCGCTGTATGACGAAGCCCTGCGCCTGCTGGCGCGCCGAGGCATTCCAGTGCCCGCCAGCCACCTGGAACGCGACTGGACCCAGCCCTACCAGGAAGACGCTGGCGTGGAGCACGCCTGGCTGACGGTGTACCGCAACCCCAGGGAACACTGGGACCTGTACCAACTTGGCGAGGAACTGACCGATCTGGAGGATGCGTTTCGACTGTGGCGCTTCCGGCATGTGACCACGGTGGAGCGCGTGATCGGCTTCAAGCGCGGCACGGGTGGCACGGGCGGAGTGAGTTACCTGCGCAAGATGCTCGAAGTGGTGCTGTTCCCGGAGATCTGGAAACTGCGCACCGACCTGTGAAGCGCGGTGTGGGCAGCCGTTGGGCCCAATGCCAAACCCAGCGGGATGGTCGGGGCACCGCCCGGGCTCCGCATGCTGCTGTCTGCACGGCGATCATTGCCACCACATACCCAGGGCCGGGAGTGCGCTGGCAGATCAGGCGGCGGGCGGCGGCACCGAGTGCAGCACCACGGGGTTGTCGCCCGATGCGTCCACCGCCTCGATCTGAACCCCGAAGCCCCACAGCCGCGCCACGTGCTTGAGCACCTCTGAGGTGTCCGGACCCAGCGGACGGCCCCGGTAGGACGTGTGGCGCAGGGTCAGGGTACGGTCCCCACGCAGGTTCACATTCCAGACCTGGATGTTGGGCTCGCGCGTGCCCAGGTCGTACTGTTGCGACAGCGTCTGGCGCAAGGCCCGGTAACCATCTTCGTCATGGATGGCGCTGACTTCCAGCTCAGACCGGGATGAGTCGTCATGGATGGAGAACAAGCGCATTTCGCGGATCAGGTGCGGGCTGAGGTACTGGCCGATGAAGCTCTCGTCCTTGAAGTTGCGCATGGCATGGTCGAGCGCGGGCAGCCACGGCGTGCCCGCGATATCGGGGAACCAGAGCCGGTCCTCCTCGGTGGGAGACTGGCAGATGCGCTGGATGTCGCGGTACATGGCAAAGCCCAGCGCATAGGGGTTGATGCCGCTGTACGCGCGGTGCCCCACGGGCGGCTGGAAAATGACGTTGGTGTGCGAGCCCAGCCATTCCAGCATCACCCCGTCGCTCAGGTAGCCGTCGTCATACAGGG
>JBKCTS010000290.1:0-3354 GCA_046318695.1 Acidovorax sp. | reverse complement strand
GGGCATGGCTGGCAGCGACACGCTGCGCTACGCCGACAAAAAACGCGGCCAGCGGCGCGCCGCGCGGCTGGTGCGCCAGGGCGACAACACCCGGCTTGAAGGCATCGTGCTTGCCGGAGACACCCGCGCCGAGGGCTGGCTCAAGACCCTGCTGCAAGACGAACTGCCCGCGCAGACCTACGGCCGCCTGCTGCTGGTGCCCGGCGCCAAGGCGCCCGTGGCCGTGCAGTCGCGCGGCAAGCCGGTGTGCACCTGCCTGAACGTGACCGATGCCGCCATCGCGGCCACGCTGGCGCAGTGCCACGGCACCGACGGCGACCGGCTGGCGCAACTGCAAGACCAGTTGCGATGCGGCACCAACTGCGGCTCGTGCCTGCCCGAACTCAAGCGCATGGTTCGCAGTACCGGGCCGCTTGCACCCAAGCCGCTGCCGCAAGCGCAGGCAGCCATATAACCAGAAGTTGGCTTGACTGCGCCAAAATAGCCATCTACCTCACCACTACCGCACAAAGGCTTGTGCAACAGGGCTCCGGCTGGGCATTTTCGGCGCAGACATTACACGTGTACGGCAAGCCGAAACAACGACGCTGGGGCCCTGTTTCACAAGCCCTGCCGCCAGACAAAATGGGCATCAGCCAGTACATCAAAGAGATCGGGCGCGGCGCGCGCGGCGCCCGGCCACTGTCGCGCGAGCAGGCGGCCGACCTGTTCGGCCAGGTGCTGGATGGGCAGGTGACCGACCTGGAGATCGGAGCCTTCTGCCTGGCGAGGCGCATCAAGGGCGAAACGGCCGACGAGATGTGTGGCTTTCTGGATGCCACGCACCAGCGTGTGGCGCGGTTGCCTGCAACCGACCGCCCGCTGATCGTGCTGCCCAGCTACAACGGTGCCCGCAAGCTGCCGGTGCTGACGCCGCTGCTGGCCCTGCTGCTGGCCCGCGAGGGGCTGCCCGTGCTGCTGCACGGCATGCGCACCGAGGCGCGGCGGGTTCTGGCATCGGATGTACTGCTTACGCTTGGCGTACATGCCCTGACAGCTCCTGAAAAAATAGCAAACGGCGAGGTGCGCCACATCAACACGCAGCACCTGCACCCCGGCCTGGCCCGCCTGCTGGCCGTGCGCGAGGTGGTGGGCCTGCGCAACCCGGGGCACAGCGTGGTCAAACTGGTCAATCCTTGCGCGGGGCCGTCGGTGGTGGTCACGGCCTACACCCACCCGGAATACTTCGAAATGCTCCATGCCGTCTTCACCACGCTGCGCATGAACGCCCTGCTCTCGCGCGGACTGGAGGGCGAGGTGGCCACCGATCCCCGGCGCAGCCCCCGCTACGACGGTTTCCTCAATGGCACCCACACGGTGCTGGACGCCCAAAAGCCCGGCACCGCCAGCGAAGTACCCGGGCTGCCCGCCGAGATCGACGTGGCCACCACCGCTGCCTACACCCGCCGCGTGCTGGCGGGCGAACTGCCCGTGCCCGCAGCCATCGAACGACAGGTGGAACATATCTTGCAGTTGGCACACCAAACTGCCAAGGAGACATCCCCATGACCCATCCGACCCCCTTCAGCCCCACCCCCGTATCGCCGCCGCAAACCCCAGGCGGCCGCTGCACGCTGGTGGGCGCTGGCCCGGGCGATCCGGAACTGCTCACCATCAAGGCGCTCAAGGCCATCCAGGCCGCCACGGTGCTGCTGGTGGACGACCTGGTCAGCGATGCCATCGTGGCGCACGCATCGCCCCGGGCACGCGTGGTCTACGTGGGCAAGCGCGGCGGCTGCAAGAGCACGCCGCAGGCCTTTATTCAAAAGCTGATGCTCATGGCCGTGAACGAAGGTGAGAACGTGGTGCGCCTCAAGGGCGGTGACCCGTTCATCTTCGGCCGCGGCGGTGAGGAAGTGGAACACCTGCGCGCAGCGGGTGTGCAGGTCACGGTGATCAACGGCATCACCGCCGGGCTGGCAGGGCTCACGTCGCTGGGCGCCCCCCTCACCCACCGCGATCACGCGCATGGCGTGGTGTTTGTCACCGGCCACGCCAAGCCCGGCGATGCGGGCACCGACTGGCGCCAGCTGGCCACCACCGCCCGCGATGCCAAGCTCACGCTGGTGATCTACATGGGCGTGAGCGGTGCCGCTGTGATCGAGCAGGAACTGCTGACCGGTCTGCCGCCCAAGACGCCCGTGGCCATCATCCAGCACGCCAGCCTGCCGCAACAGCGCCATGCGCTCACCACCCTGGACGCGCTGCACGCCACCATCGTGCGCGAGGGACTGATCAGCCCCTCAGTCATCGTGGTGGGCGATGTGGTCGAATGCGTAGCGATTGTCGGTGCCGGTGATTTCAGCCGCTTCACCGAGGGCGAGGCCTTGCAGCGCGCCGTCTGATCCACGCCCGAATGCCATCGGTGCAGCGGGCACCGGGGCAGCACTGGACTGGTGCAACCAGAGCGACGGGGCGCATCGCAAGTCTGCGGCAGCGTCCCGGCCTTATCCTCCAACGGACAGGGTGGGTCAGCGGCCAGCCCGGGCCGGCGCTCCCCAGGTGCGCTCGCGCGCACCGCCGCGCGCAAAAGGCATCAGGCCACGGTGGTCTGGCGCACCTGCTCAAACCGCTCGGCCAATTCCTTGCGCAGCGTCTTGCGCATTACCGCCGCATCCCAGCGGCGGCGCTCATCCGGCGTGGACGGCACAAGCCGCGGCACCTGCACGGGCTTGCGCGATTCGTCCACCGCCACCATGGTGAAGAAACAGCTGTTGACATGCCGCACCACCTGCGAGCGAATGTCCTCGGCCACCACCTTGATGCCGATTTCCATCGACGACGATCCGGTGTAGTTCACGCTGGCCAGAAACGTCACCAGCTCACCCACGTGGATGGGTTGCAGAAACATCACCTGGTCCACGCTCAGCGTGACCACGTAGCAGGCAGAGTGACGACTGGCGCACGAGTAGGCCACCTGGTCGAGCAACCTGAGGATGGCGCCACCATGCACGTTGCCCGAAAAATTGGCCATGTCGGGGGACATGAGCACGGTCATGCTGAGCTGGTGCGAGGGGATGTTCATGGGCGCGATTCTAGGGAACCTCTGCATAACTGCCTGCGGGCTGCGCTGGCGCGGGCTCGGGCAGTCCACGGCGTTGCTTTTCTTGCCAATAGCTCGGCTATTGGCTGCAGAAAGCGCCTTGTGGCCTATCCCGATCCGCACCAGCGCATCCTCGAGAGGGTTATGCAGATGGCATGGACGTCTCCACCTACACCGCCGTTGAATGCGTAGGCCTATGACCCGACACGGGGTGGGGCCTCGCGGTAACGGCATCAAAGTGCCAAAGTGGATGTTCGTCGCAACCACTTGAG
>JBKCTS010000289.1:0-1035 GCA_046318695.1 Acidovorax sp. | reverse complement strand
CCAACCAACTGCATCTGCATCTGCAGTAGCAGCGCAGCGCAGCGCACACGGGGGTGAGTCGGCTGCGCGTTCCCTAGCTGCCGCCAAGCTGCCCCGCGCAGACCGCGGGTAAGCAGTGATCCGCCGCGATGCGCCCGGGGTGGCCCGCAGCGGCCTGAGACAATTGGGCGATGAGCGAACCGAAAGAACTATCCCCCTCGTTTGAGCCCGCCGTGCAGGGTGCCCATGATCTGCCAGACGGCTGGCTGCAGGTGCAGTCGATGGACCTGGAGGCGCAGGGCGTGGCCCGCCGCCCTGACGGCAAAGTCGTTTTCATCGATGGGGCCCTGCCGTTCGAGCAGGTCACGGCCAACACCCACCGCAAGAAGAACAACTGGGAGCAGGCCAGCCTCACGGCCATTCACCGCGAATCATCCCAGCGCGTGCGGCCCGGCTGCCCGCATTTCGGCCTGCACGCCGGTGCCTGTGGCGGCTGCAAGATGCAGCACCTGCATGTGGGCGGGCAGGTGGCCGTCAAGCAGCGGGTGCTGGAAGACAACCTGTGGCACCTGGGCAAGGTGCGCCCGCAGATGGTGCTGCGGCCTATTGAGGGCCCGGCCTGGGGCTACCGCTACCGCGCGCGGCTTGCGGTGCGCCATGTGATCAAGAAGGGGCAGGTGCTGGTGGGCTTTCACGAGCGCAAGAGCCGCTACATCGCGGACATGCAGACCTGCAAGATTCTCCCGCCGCATGTCGACGCCATGCTGATGCCCCTGCGCGGCCTGATCGCCCGCATGGACGCCCGCGATACCTGCCCGCAGATCGAGCTGGCCTGCGGCGACACCGTAACAGCCCTGGTGTTGCGCCACCTGTAGCCCCTGAGCGCAGACGACCTGGTCCGCCTGCGCGCGTTTGCGGCCGAGCATGGTGTGCAGTGGTGGCTGCAGCCCAAGGGCCCGGACACCGTGCACCTGCTCGATGAAGGCGGGGAGCCGCTCGCGTTCGCCTTGCCCGAGTTCGGCATCACCATGCCCTTTCAGCCCACCGACTTCACCC
>JBKCTS010000288.1:0-9489 GCA_046318695.1 Acidovorax sp. | reverse complement strand
GCCAGGGGCTGGTCGCGCTGCACCGGGACTACTGGGACGCCGCCGAGGAGCTGTACGAGAAGCTGCCCGTGGTGAGCGCACTGATGCGCTGGCTGAAAAAGCGCGCGAACAGCTAACCGCAACCAGAGGCCGCCAAGGTGGCGCTTGGGTGGCGCTCGGGTGGGCCTGCGGCTCAGCAGGGGCGCGTATCGGCGAAGCTGGGGCGCTGCATGAGCTTGTCCATCAGCTTGCCCAGGTTGGGGTACTCGGCGCGCCAGCCGATCTCTGGAAAGCGCAATTCCAGCCAGCCCAGCGCGCAGCCCACGGCAATGTCCGACAGGCTCAGGTGGATGCCGCTGCAGTACGGTTTGTCGCCCAGACCCTGGCTCATCGACTTGACGCCCTCGTTCACCTTGCCCATCTGGCGGTCGATCCACGCCTGGCTGCGTTCGCCGTCCTTGCGGAGGGCCCAGGTGGCTTCCAGGCGGGCCAGCACGCCAGCGTCCATCACGCCGTCGGCCAGGGCCTCCCAGGTTTTGACCTCGGCCCGTTCGCGGCCCTGCGCCGGGATGAGCTTGCCCACCGGCGACAGCGTGTCCAGGTATTCGACGATGACGCGCGAGTCAAAGACGGCCTCGCCGCCTTCCATCACCAGGCAGGGCACCTTGCCCAGCGGATTGGACGTGACGATCGTGGTGTCGTCAGCCCAGACGTTTTCCTGGAGGAACTGGTAGTCGAGCTTTTTCTCGGCCATCACGATCCGTACCTTGCGAACATAAGGGCTGGCCGAGGATCCGATCAGTTTCATGGTGTGTTTTCCGGTGCGCGGGATGTGCAGATCCATATGGAGAATGATTCTATCGGCACCCGCGCCGCGCTTGCCACGCCCCGGCGGCCGCCAGCCCAAGCCAGCCCCACGGACAGGGCCACCTACAATCACGGGCCATGAGCCTGCCCACCATCACCGCCCTGTCGCCGCTAGACGGCCGTTATGCCAGCAAACTTGCCGCCCTGCGCCCCATCATGAGCGAGCACGGCTATATGCACCGCCGCGTGCAGGTGGAAGTGGCCTGGTTTATTGCGCTGTCGGACGCGGGCTTTGCAGAGTTCAAACCCCTGACCACCGGCGCGCGCGCGTACCTGCTGGGGCTGGTCAAAAACTTTTCAGAGGCCGACGCGGCAGCGATCAAAGAGATCGAAAAAACAACAAACCACGACGTCAAGGCCGTGGAGTACTGGATCAAAAGCAAGTTTGAAGCCCGGACCGAGCTTGAAAGGGCGTCGGAATTCGTGCACTTTGCCTGCACCAGCGAAGACATCAACAACACCAGCCACGCGCTGCAATTGCGCTCGGGCCGCGACCAGGTCATTTTGCCGGGGCTCGATCGCGTGGTGCTCAAGCTGCGCGAGATGGCGCACGCCCATGCCGACGTGCCCATGCTCAGCCGCACGCATGGCCAGACCGCCAGCCCCACCACCGTGGGCAAGGAAATGGCCAACGTGCTGGTGCGCTTGCAGGCCGCCTGCGACCGCATCGCTGCCGTCAAGATCATGGGCAAGATGAACGGGGCCGTGGGCAACTACAACGCCCACCTTGCGGCCTGCCCCGGCTTCGACTGGGAGGCCTTCAGCAAAAAGGTGGGGGAGACGCCGGAGCCGCTGGGCCTGGGGCTCACGTTCCAGCCCTATTCCATCCAGATCGAGCCGCACGACTACATGGCCGAGCTGTTTGATGCCGTGGCGCGCGCCAACACCATCCTTATCGACCTGTCGCGTGACATCTGGGGCTACGTGAGCCTGGGCTACTTCAAGCAGCGCCTGAAGGCGGGCGAGATCGGCTCGTCCACCATGCCGCACAAGGTCAACCCCATCGACTTCGAGAACGCCGAAGGCAACCTGGGCCTGGCCAATGCGCTGCTGCGCCACTTGTCCGAGAAACTGCCCATCAGCCGCTGGCAGCGCGACCTGACCGACAGCACTGTGCTGCGCAACATGGGCGTGGCCCTGGGCTATGCTGCGCTGGCCTATGCGTCGTTGCTGACGGGCCTGAACAAGCTGGAGCTGAACGAAGAGGCCCTCGCGCAAGACCTGGACGCCTCCTGGGAGGTGCTGGCCGAGCCCATCCAGACGGTGATGCGCCGCTATGGCGTGCAGGGCGCCTACGAAAAGCTCAAGGAAGTCACCCGCGGCAAGACCGTGACGGCCGAGGCCCTGCACGGGCTGATCCGCTCGCTGGACATCCCCCAGCCCGAAAAAGACCGCCTGCTGGCCATGACCCCGGGCAGCTACGTGGGCAAGGCGGCCGAGCTGGCGCGCCGGGTCTGAGCGCCTGAGAGTATTGTTGGTTTTTTTGGCCTCTCGCGCTTGTCCCATCAGCGCGGGCTGCTATCTTTTTTACGGGCAGTCATGGCCATCAAGTCCACCATTTTCAAGGCGAACCTCCAGATCGCCGACATCGACCACGGCTACTACGCCGACCATGCGCTGACGCTGGCCCGCCATCCGAGCGAGACCGACGAGCGCATGATGGTACGCTTGGCCGCGCTGGCCATTCAGGCGCATGAGCTCAACGACACCTGCCAGGGCGATGGCACGCTCGCCTTCGGGGCTGGCTTGTCCGACCCCGATGACCCGGATGCGTCCCTGACCGATTTCACGGGGCGCAAGCGGGTGTGGATCGAGGTCGGCCAGCCCGAAGACAAACCGCTGACCAAGGCCTGCAGCAAGGCCGACGCGGTGATCGTGTACTGCTTTCACCATGCGGCCGAGGTGTGGTGGAAGGGCATCGAAACCAAGCTCTCGCGCCTGGACAAGCTGCAGGTCTGGCGCATCCCGTCCGACGCGTCGCAGGCCCTGGCCCAGTTGGCCGAGCGCAGCATGCAACTGCAGGCCACCGTGCAGGAGGGCGCGCTCACGCTGAGCAGCACGCTGGGCAGCGTGCATGTGGAGCCGACGCGCTGGAAGTAGGTCGAGACGAATTTTTGTAGACTTTTTGGGCACCCGCGCACGACAGCAAACGGTTTACAGCTATCAAAATAATAGCAAACAGTGCGGGCTGAGTGCGTGGGTTTGCCCGGCGGGCCGTGGGTGCGCGCGGGCACCATGGGCCTTCAACGTGGCATGAATGCGCCGCAGTGCCAGCACTGCTCGAAGCCGCCTTCCACCAGCTCACCGCAAGCGCACGACCAGCGCCGCTGGGGCAGGTCTTGCAGTTGCTGCAGCAGCGCCCGCGCAGGTTGTGCGTGTTCCTCGTGGTCGAGCCAGATTTCCGGAAGGCATTCCCCCGGCGGCAGGTGGCCAGCGGCTGAGCCCAGGTACTGGCGCTGAACCGACGCGGCCATGCCTGCCTCGCACAGCAAGTCCACCCACAGCGTGGCGATGGCGATGTTGGGGGCCTGTATCAGTCGGAGCATGGCAACACCTTAGCCGTTTGCCGCGCTGGCGTACAGGCACGGCGTGCCGCGGCCTGCGATCAGACCGGCGCAGCGCCTGCGGGCGGTGCCGCGGGGCCTTCAGCGGCGCGCTCTGCATAGCGGTTGAACCGCCATGCAGCGTGCTCCAACGTGATGCGCCGCCACACGCTGCGCTTTTCTGCCGGGGTGAAGGCGGGCCAGAACTGCACCTCATCGAAGGTGCGGCCGCACCCCTTGCACAGATCGTCCCCCTGGCTGGTCGAGCAGATGGCGATGCACGGCGTATCGGGCGTGGTGTCATACCAGGCCTGCCAGGCGGCCAGGGCGGGCTGCGGCAGGGTGTCCTCGTCCACGGCAGTTTCATGCGCATAGACCATGCGTGCGTACAGCTCTGCCAGCGCGTGCAATGTGGGTGCCAGCGTGATGCCGTCTGGCGACGGAGTGAGCGCACGCCAATGGTTGATGGCCGCTTCGATGTCGGTGATGTGAATGTGTGCCATGGGTAGCGCGTGCAGGGCGCAGGATCATAGCCGCCAGCGGCCTTCCGTGCCTGGCTGGCAACCCCGTACCAGCCGACGCGCCGTTGCGGATCCGCAGTATCCACAATACAACGCGCTTGCGTGGCGGCACGGGCGGTGTTCCAATCTCATCCTTCGAGGGGGAGTAGCTCCCAGCCTGCGTTGGGCCCTGGCGTTGCCAGGTTGCGCTCAGGGCAGATGTCGGAACCGTCGTCAGTACGAAGCATTGCTTCCGGCGCTCCGGGCTTGGGTCACTTGCGGTGACCCGGCTGAGCAAGACCTTTGATGGGCCCGTTCAGGCCTGGTCAAGGCTGCCCTTTGCATGCTGGTCCCCACACCCGGGACGTTCCTTGATTCCCTGACCGTGCCCTTGAACGAAGGACGGCTGCTTTGCTGGCAGCTGGACGCCCTTTTGTCTTTCACTTCGAGGTTCGTATGGATTTTTTAACGTCCCCTGCATTCTGGCTTGCTTTGGGTCAGATCATCATCATTGACATCTTGCTGGGTGGGGATAATGCGGTGGTCATTGCCCTGGCCTGTCGCAAGCTGCCGCCCGCGCAGCGCACCCAGGGAATCATCTGGGGCACTGCCGGTGCCATCGTGCTGCGCGTGGTGCTCATTGCGTTTGCCATGACGCTGCTGGCGCTGCCGTTTCTCAAGTTCGTGGGTGCGGTTTTGCTGGTCTGGATCGGCGTGAAACTGCTTGCGCCTGATGAGGACGGGCACGGCGATGTGCAGGGCAGCGACAAGCTGCTGGCCGCCATCAAGACCATCATCGTGGCCGACCTGGTGATGAGCGTTGACAACGTCATTGCAATTGCGGGCGCAGCACAAAACGCAGGCGACCATTCCTTCCTTCTGGTGGTCCTGGGTCTGCTGATCTCCATTCCCATCATCGTCTGGGGCAGCCAGCTGGTGATCAAGCTGATGGATCGTTTCCCCCTCATCATCGTGCTCGGCGGCATGCTGCTGGGCTGGATTGCCGGTGGCATGCTGGTCACCGACCCGGTGTTTGCCAACGGCGATCAGTGGCAGTGGATGGTGAAACTCCCCCAGACCGATTGGATCAAGTACGGAGCCAGCATTGCGGGCGCCCTGCTCGTGCTCGCCATCGGCAAGGCCGTGCTGGCACGCCGCGCTGCCGCAGGCCCCGCTGGCGCGTAACGCCCGAAACCGGCCCTGGCGTCGTCGTGGGCCCCGCTTCGGGCCGCAGCGCACCAGGGCCCCGCACCGTCATTGCAAGGAGTTGTTGATGGACAGGTTCATTGTTTACGTTGACGACGCCGCCACCGCGCAGCAGGGGCTGGCCGCCTTGTTGGCTCGCCAGCCCACGGCCCACCTGCACTGGTTGCTGGTTGCCTGTGCCCCTCGCATGACGCACCGCATCAACAAGTGGGCGAGCCATCGTGCCCGCGAGAACTGGCGCGACCAATGGGCCAACAAGCTGTTCGCGCAGATCCTGCCCACGTTGCCTGCTCATGCAGGCACCGTGACGACCATGCTCGCCAAAGCGCCGCTGGCCGCATTGACGGCGCAGTTGCAAGCCGGGCAGTCTGCCGCAGCGCAGGTGATCGACCTGCGCCGTCCCCGTGGTTTGACTGAAGAGCCGCCGGCAGCCATGGGCCCGCGCTGGTCTGGCCTGCCCGGCAACCTGGGCAGCTTGCTCACAGGCGTTGGCCTGTTGTCCATGCTCGGATTCGATTAGGCTGAAAACGCGCAAGCGTTTGGAGGCTGTCGTGTGCAAGCGGCAGCGGCGCGGCCACCGTGTGGGCGCTGCCCGCCCGGTGCTATTCTTGCGGCATGAAACTGCTTGTTAATTGGCTGCTGAGCGCAGCATCCCTGCTTTTCGTGGCCTACGTCTATAGTGGCGTGCAGGTAGAGAGCTTCACCTCGGCGTTGATCGCGGCCTTTGTCATCGGCCTGTTCAATGCGGTGTTGCGCCCTGTGCTGGTCGTGCTCACCTTTCCCGTGACCATCGTCACCCTGGGGCTTTTTCTGTTCGTCATCAACGCGCTCATGTTCTGGGCGGCCGCCTCGGTGCTGGACGGTTTTCACGTCAACGGGTTTGTCGCCGCCCTGCTGGGCTCTCTCATCTACTCGGCGCTTGGCATCTTGATCGAATCAGCGCTCGGCGGCTTGTTCGCGAAGAAGTAGCGCCACCGCGCGCAACCGGGTGTCGATGATCGACGCCTCGATATGGTCTGCGGCCGAACTGCTGCGCCGCGCCAGGTCCTGCCCGGCCTTGAAGCGGTCCACCGCGGCCGCGTAGTCATACCGCGCCGCGTGCGCCTCGGCCTCGGCCCGAATGGCCCGCAGCGGCTGGCCCAGCGCCTGCCAGGTGGACGCCAGCAGTTGCCAGGCGGTCGCATCGCGCGGGTGGGTGGCCACCCAGGTCTGCAACCGGCCGGTCAGCAAGGCGGGGTCAACGGCGGCCCTGTCGCTAAGAAACGCCTGCGCTTGCAGCAGCAGCTCGGGCCGTCGGCCCGGCGTCACGGCGGCGGTGGCCGCCAGCTTGGTCATGGCGGCTGCCGTGTCACCGGCCGCCAGCTCCACCTCGGCGGCCAGCAGCAACGCCAGCCGGTACCCGGCCGGGTCGGACCGGACCAGATCGAGCAAGCTGCGGGTGGTGGCGCGTGCGGCCTGGCTGTCCCGCAGCGCACTGCTCGCCAGGGCTGCGGCGTACAGCGCCCCAGCGCGTTTTGCTGCGCTGTAGGCCGAAAACCCGCTGCCCTGCGGCTCGGCAATCCATTGCCGCAACACATCCACGCCCGGGTTGGACAGCACACGGGCCCGCGCCGCCATCATGGCCGGTTCAAACCAAGCGGCCGCCTGCGGCGGTTTCGGCGCGGAGGCGGGGGGCACGCGCGCGTGCATGTCGGCCATGCGCTCCGTCGTCAGGGGGTGGCTGCGCAGATACGGCCACGAGCCGTTGTCGTTGAGCCGGTTGGCCTGCTGCAGCTTGTCGAACATGCCGGTAAAACCCTGTGGCGCAAACCCTGCGGGCGCCATCAGGCCAAAGCCAATCCGGTCGGCCTCACGCTCCATGTCGCGCGAAAAGTTCAGTTGGTTCTGAATGGCCAAGGCCTGGCCACCCACCACCAGCGCCTGCGTGGCCGCCGGATTTTTGCTGGCCGCCAGCGCGCCCAGCACCATTGCCCCCAGCAGCAGCGGTGTTTGCCTGCTTTGCTGGGTCAGCAGCCGCGAGATGTGCCGCTGCGTCACATGGCTGAGTTCATGCGCCAGCACCGAGGCCAGTTCATCGCGTGTTTCCACCACGCCCATCAAACCCAGGTGCAGGCCCAGATATCCACCCGGCAGCGCGAAGGCATTGACCGTCCGGTCCCGCCCCAGAAGAATCTCCCAGGCAAAACGTTCGTCCAGCTCCGGCGTCAGCTCCCCGCGTGCGCGTGCTGCCGCCACCAGCGGCTGCCAGATCGACTGCACATATTCCCCCAGAACCGCATCGTCAATGTAATCCGGGTCGCGGTACAGCTCGCGGATGATGCGGTCGCCCAGACGGCGCTCGGCGTTCACGGTCAGGTCGCTGCTGTCGCCCAGGGTGGGCAGCGACACCTGCGCGGGTGCCGCCCCCGGAAGCGCCAACAGGACGATTGCTACTATAAAAATAGCAAACTGTGCTTTATTGGCGGGCGGTAGAGGCAAAAATGACTTCAATGGGGGCATGTGCAAACCTTGCTTGGGCGGCGGGTTGGCGCCCGCATCAGACCTTGTGTACGCCGTATGATGCCTTTGCCCGCATTTAGATCCACCATCACCTGCCATGACTGCCACCCTATCACCGCTGACCCACTTCGACGCCCAAGGCCAGGCCCACATGGTGGACGTGGGTGCCAAGCCCGCCACCCACCGGGTTGCGGTGGCAACCGGGCGCATTGAAATGCTGCCAGCGACCCTGGCGTTGATTGAATCGGGCACCGCCAAACAGGGTGACGTGTTGGGCATCGCCCGCATAGCGGGAATACAGGCCGCCAAAAAAACAAGCGATCTCATCCCGCTGTGTCATCCGCTGGCCCTCACGCGCGTCGCCGTGGAGTTTGAACCCGCCAGCCAGTTGGTGCCCGATGCCGTGGGCATCACCTGCACGGCCACCGTGGAAACCGTGGGGCCCACCGGCGTGGAGATGGAAGCCCTGATGGCCGTGCAGGTGGCGTTGTTGACGATCTACGACATGTGCAAGGCGGTGGACCGGGGCATTTGCATCCACCACGTGCGCGTTGCCGAAAAGCACGGCGGAAAATCAGGCAGCTTCGTCGCTTGATGCCGGGCGCGGGCATGCCCGACACATCTCATGCGCGGAAGCATCCACGCCCAGGGGCAGGCTCACAAAAACCCATCGCCTTTCAGGAAACCCCGGATTTTTCCGTCCTTGTCGAGCAAGGCGACCCAGTCTTGGCGCCCCCTGATGGGAAGGTACTTCAGGTCACCCAAGCCAATCGACTGGTCTTTTGAAATGGCCTCGGCCTGGGCTTTTTGCTGGGGATGTTGCAGAAAAAAGCTTTCCAAGGGGCGCGCGTGCTCAAACGACTTGCGCGCCGCCTCGCCCTCGTAGGGGATATAAAAATCGGGCCGTTCCGCGTAATCGATCCCCAGATCGATGGATTCGAACAAGACCTTGTTCCTTTCTTCGGTCGATTTCGGTGGCCGCACGGCTACCGTCTTGACGCCGCCCAACGCATGGGGTGCCAAATCGGGCGTCAGGGCCTTGACCGCTTTCGGGTCGAGCGCAGCGACCGAAATCACTTTGAAACGATCAAGCTCAAACACCAGATAGCTCGGGCGCACCTGCCAGGTGGTCCATGTGCCGTAACACAAGGCCGAAAGCTGAACAGCGGCCACCAGACCAAGATCGAGCATGAGTTCGCGCCGCGACTTTTGGGGGTTGAACAAAATCAAGGTCATCAAGGGGCCACAGACCACATCGACCGCCACCACAATCCAAAACAACTCCCGCCCGCCGGACAGTTCTCGGTACGGATAGGGGTACCACACGCCAAACACAATGGCGGCGACAACCAGTGAAACGATCACACTGAGCAAAAAGTGCCAGCCCGCCACTTTGGCGGCGGCAGCCAGTCGAGGTGACATCATGTGCGGATCCAAGGTTCAAACTCACAACAAAAAAGGGCGCCGAAGCGCCCGTGGATTTTAAGCCGCTGGGATTAACGGCATTCAGCCGGCATGTACTTGGCTGGAACCGGGGTGGCGTTCACAGTCCGGTTGCCCAATGCGCGACCCTGAGCTGCAATGGCCGTGGCAGACGTGCAGGCCCAATCGATGGCGCCGCGGGAGGCTGCTACTGGGACCGCAAAGTTGCCTGAGGCGGGGTCTCTCACGTTAGGCGATAGATTGAAGACCAGGCCGTCCAGATTTGTAGGAATAACGTTACCAGCCGTAGCAAGCATGGTCACCGAGATCGTCCAGTTGGTGGCACCAGCAGCGAAGGCTGCGCAGTCAGCGTTGACCGGGGAGGCGCCACCAGCGGCATTATTGAAGACGCAGTAGTTCGCCACGTATTTCGAAGTCTTCTGGGCTCGGGGCGTGACGTTGATTGCTTGAGC
>JBKCTS010000287.1:0-3526 GCA_046318695.1 Acidovorax sp. | reverse complement strand
CCGTAAGACGCTGCCACCGCCGCCGCATCAAACCGCGACACGTGGCGCTTCAAAAAGTGGTAGCCCAGCGCGGGCACCACAAACGCCATCGTCAACGCCGCGCCCAGGCCCACCACCACCTGCGTTCCAAAGCCCGACTGTGACAACGCAAAGCCCCCCTTGAGGCCCAGCGCCATCAGCAGGTAGAGCGACAAAAACTTGGCAATGGCCGGAGGAATTTCGAGGTTGGAACGCACCGCACCGGCAAACACGCCGAAAACAAAGAAAAGGATGGCGGGATCGAGCAGGTTCTGCATGGGGTTGTAGTTGCTTGTTTTTGGTAAGACTGATCGATGTTAGGGATCATGAAGCATTGTGTAAAATCGATTTATCGAACAATATTCATTGTTATTTATCTATGAACGTAAGCTTCCGTCAGCTGCGTCTGTTCCTGGCATTGGCCGATTCAGGCAGCGTGACCGCCGCCGCAAGGGCCATGCACGTCACGCAGCCCACCGCCTCGATGCAACTGCGCGAGGTGACCGAGGCCGTGGGCCTGCCGCTGTACGAAGTGATCTCGCGCAAGGTGCACCTGACGCACGCCGGGCGCGAGCTGGCCGCCACGGCCCGCGCCATGGTGGCCGAGTGGGACACCTTCGGCCAGACCGTGAACGCGTTGAAAGGCCTGCGCCGCGGGCGGCTGAAGGTGGCTGTGGTCAGCACGGCCGAATACTTCATCCCCCGGCTTCTGGGCCGTTTTTGTGATGAGCACCCCGAGGTGGATGTGGCCCTTCAGATCCTGAACCGCGACGGCGTGGTGGCCCGGCTGCGCGACAACCTGGATGACCTGTACGTCATGTCCATGCCGCCCGCCGACATGGATCTGAACGACCAGGTCCTGATGCCCAACCCGCTGGCGCTGGTGGCTCCCGCCGGGCACCCGCTGGCAGGCCGCAGGGGCCTGACGCTGGCCGACTTGCAGGACGAACGCTTCATCCTGCGCGAACGCGGCTCGGGCACCCGCATGGCGGTGGATGCCCACTGCCGGGCCGCCGGATTTGTGCCGCGCGTGCGCCTGGAGCTGGGCAGCAACGAGGCCATCAAAGAGGCCGTGGCAGCCAATCTGGGGTTGTCGGTGCTGTCGGTGCATTCGCTGCACGACGCCCCCGCTGCCAACGGGCTGGCGCTGCTGGACGTGGCGGGCTTTCCCATCGGCTCGCAGTGGCACATCGTACGGCCGCGCGGCAAGCGCCACACGCCAATTGCCGAGGTGTTTGAAGCCCACCTGCTGGCGCAGGCCCATCACCCGGCACCCATGCTGGGGCGGGTCTAGGGCCCGCGGCAAGGCACGCCCAGCCACGGCACAATGCAATCGACTGCGAGGGCCAGCACGGTCCGCCTGCACGGCAGCCCGCATCCCAGCCCCGGCCTGCCTGGCCCATCCACTCCGCTTGTTTTCACTCGTTGCCCATGCCTGTGCCGCCGCCCTCCTCCACCCCTCTCACCGACGAGACGCAGCGGCCGCGCCCCCGCGACGCTTCCGACCTGTTTTGGTCCTTCACCCGGCTGGCCCTGCAAGGGTTTGGCGGCGTGCTGGCGGTGGTGCAGCGCGAGCTGGTGGAGACAAAGCGCTGGATGACCAACGAGGAGTTTTTAGAGGACTGGGCCGTGGCGCAGATCATGCCGGGCCCCAACGTGGTCAACCTGAGCATCATGATTGGGGATCGCTATTTCGGATGGCGCGGCGCGCTGGCGGCGCTGGCGGGCATGCTGACCTTTCCGCTGGTGCTGGTGCTGGCGCTTGCCGTGGTGTACGCGCAGTTCTCAAGCCACCCTGCCGTGGCCGGTGCGCTGCGCGGCATGGGCGCTGTGGCTGCGGGGCTGATTGCGGGGGTGGGCATCAAACTGTTTGCGTCCATCAACAACCACCCGCTGGGGCGGCTGCTGTGCGCGTTGCTGGCTGGGCTCACCATCATCGCCATGGTGGTGCTTCAATGGCCGCTGTACTGGATCTTGCCGGTGATCGGCGGTGCTGCCAGCGTGCTGACATGGAAAAGGATTGCCCCATGAGCGGCCCCGCGGCCACCGCTGTCGCCACCCTGGCCAGCGCGGCTGAACCCGTTTTGACCCTGGGGCCGATGGACTGGCTCCACCTGTTTGCCTACTACCTGTCGCTGTCGCTTTTGGCGGTCGGCGGCGTGATTGCCACCACGCCCGACATGCACCGCTACCTGGTCGAGCGCAACGCCTGGCTGACCGATCCGCAGTTCAGCGCCTCGATCACCATTGCTCAGGCGGCCCCCGGGCCCAATGTGCTGTTTGTGGCCCTTTTGGGCTGGAACGTGGGCATCAACGCAGGCGGTGCAGGGCCCTCCGGCTGGTTGCTGGGTGCCCTGGGCATGGCGCTGTGCATGCTGGGGGTGATGCTGCCCAGCAGTGTGCTGACCTGGATTGCCACGCGCTGGGGCCGCCGCAACAGCGAGCGGCGCGCGGTGCGGGCCTTCAAGCAAGGAATGGCCCCCGTGGTCATCGGCTTGCTGCTGGCCACCGCATGGGTTCTGGCCCGGGCCCACGGGCTACCGGAACTGGACTGGCCCCTGTGGCTGCTCACGGCCATCACCATGGTGCTGGTCTGGCGTACCAAGCTGCATCTTTTGTGGATGCTGGGCGCGGGGGCTGTGCTGGGCGCGCTTGGGCTGGTGTGAACTGCGCCCGCGCTACCGGCGGTGGGAAGGTCAGGTCCGCTGCCGCAGCGCCTCGTACAGGCACACGCCGCTGGCCACCGACACGTTCAGGCTCTCCACCGCGCCCTTCATGGGAATGCTCACAAGCTCGTCGCAGGTCTTTCGCGTGAGCTGGCGCATGCCGTCGCCCTCGGCCCCCAGCACCAGCGCCACCGGCCCCTTGAGGTCTGCCTGGTAAATGGTGCGCGGGGCGTCGTCGCTGGTACCAATGCACCAGATGTTGCGCTCCTTGAGCTCACCCAGCGTACGCGCAAGATTGGTCACCATGAAATACGGCATGGTCTCGGCCGCGCCGCTGGCCACCTTGGCCACCGTTGCATTGATGCCCACCGCATGGTCCTTGGGGGCAATGACGGCATGCGCGCCAGCGCCGTCGGCCACGCGCAGGCAGGCCCCCAGGTTGTGGGGGTCGGTCACGCCGTCCAGCACCAGCAGCAGGGGCTGCTCGATGCCTGCGGCTTCCAGGTTTTCGAGCAGCTCATCGAGCGAGGTCACCTGGGCCACGGGTTCTACCCGCGCGGCCACGCCCTGGTGCCCGTGGCTGCCAGCCAGCTTGGCAATGCGCACGCTGTCGGCCTCGATCAGGCGGGCACCCGCCTCACGGGCACGGTCGAGAAACTGGCGCATGCGCGCGTCGCGGCGCGTGGCTTCGTAGTAAATCTCGATGATGGACTGCGGCGCGGTCTTCAGGCGCACGCCCACGGCGTGAAAGCCGAAGAGAACTTTGGGGCTGGACATGGCGGCGATTATCCGCTGGCGGCGAGCACCCGCCGACGAATGCTATAACATTGATAGCTACAAAG
>JBKCTS010000286.1:0-2447 GCA_046318695.1 Acidovorax sp. | reverse complement strand
GCACGTGCCCGGCTACGTCGAGAAGGCGGCCGAGTTCAAGGCGGCAGGTGTGGATGAAATCTGGTGCGTGAGCGTGAACGATGCCTTTGTGATGGGCGCCTGGGCGCGTGACCAG
This sequence comes from Acidovorax sp., assembly GCA_046318695.1. Classification (GTDB taxonomy): domain Bacteria; phylum Pseudomonadota; class Gammaproteobacteria; order Burkholderiales; family Burkholderiaceae_C; genus Acidovorax. Next base: position 2,332 of record JBKCTS010000286.1, on the reverse strand, counting down.
AAGACCGACGGCAAGGTTCGCATGCTGGGCGATGGCGACGCAACCTTCGCCAAAGCCACCGGCCTGACGCTGGACCTCCATGGCAAGGGCCTTGGCCTGCGCAGCAACCGCTACTCGATGCTCGTGCGCGACGGCAAGGTGATCACCCTGAACGTGGAAGCGCCCGGCAAGTTTGAGGTGAGCGACGCGGATACGTTGCTTGCACAGGCCAAGACCGCCTGACAAAAACCTGATGCGCTACTGAAATGGTAGCGCCTTAGGCTTTACTGTCGCGCGTAAGCGGCCGAAAACACTCAGAAAAGATCGACCTTGAGGTAGTGCGACCCGGCAATCGGGTTGTGGTAGTACGGCGGGATTTCCTCAAAACGCAAGTCGGCGTAGAGCGCGCGGGCCGCTTCCATGTCGTCCAGCGTGTCCAGCAGCACGCAGGCATACCCTGCCTGCCGTGCCCGGTCCAACATGGCCTCGGCCAGTTCACGGCCCAGACCGAACCCGCGGAACGGCTTGCGCACAAAAAGGCGCTTCATCTCGCTCGCGTTGGGGTAATCAGCGTTGTCCAGGGGGCGCAGTGCGCAACAGCCAGCGACGGCGCCCTCCACCAGCGCCAGCAGCAGGGCGCCACGGGGCGCGGCGTAGTCCCCGGGCAAGGCGGCCAGCTCCGCCTCAAACCCCTGAAAGCACAGGTCCACCCCAACGGCTTGCGCGTACTCCCTGAAAATCAAGCGCGTCCATTCCAGTTCGGTCGGCGTGGAAGGGCTCAGCAGCGCGACGGTGGGCTTGTCCAAAACTCGATGGCGGTGAAACGACGGAAGCTGCAGTGTAGCGAGTCTTCCTAAAAACCGGCGGTCGCCCCCAGGCTCGACACCCACCAGGCAAGCGCGCCGCAGGCGGCCAGCACCAATGCGGCAGCCACCCGGCTCAAGGCATCGTCCCGCGACGGCGCGACCGGCTCGGGGAGCTCTTTGTCGCCTTGCACCATGGGCCTGACCAGCCGCTGCCGTTTGATGCCGACATAAAACGCAATCGCCAGAACGTGCAGCGCCAGCAGGCCCAGCACCAGGTACTGCCCCAGCTCCTTGTGGTAGCTGGTCGCCAGCCCGACCCACTGGTTCGATACGAAGCGCGTGAGCGGGCCAGCGAACGCAATCTCGTCATCGCTGACCAGCCCCGTGGCCACCTGTGCAGCCAGTACCGCGAGCAAGCCGAACACAGACAACGCCCCCAGCGGACTGTGCCCGATGCTGTCGGACGCCGCTGCACGCCCTTGCAGGTATCGCCACAGGCGCGCGGGCGAATACAAAAAGCTCGTAAACCGCGACCAGCGCCCGCCGACCAGGCCCCAGACAACGCGGAACACCAACAGGGCCAGCACCAGATGCCCCAGGCGCAGGTGCCACTCCATGAGGTTGCCGCCCACCTTGGCGGTGACGACAAGGGCCACCACGCTGGCGACCAGTATCCAGTGGAACAGGCGCGTCGGAAGGTCCCAGATGCGGACGGTGTGCGGCTGGCTCATGCGGGAGTCTCCCAAGAATTGGCGGATGGGCCCTGATTGTCAGCCAACGGTACGGGCCGCGCATGTTCCTGGATGGATCGCTATCGGGTGGGCCAGCCAAGGCTGCACCTTCGCACCCGGCGCGATGGGTCAGGCACTCCGCCATCGACCCGGTCTGCGAAATTCCGACCAACAAGGCATACTGCGAGCGGCTCAGGCCTGTCTGATCCGCCCAATATCAAAGGACCAAACCCCATGAAAGCACTCGCCACATTTGCATTGGCCGCCGCCACGCTCGCGGTTGCCGCACCCGCCTCGGCCCAGTTTGCCAAACCGGAAGACGCCATCAAGTACCGCCAGAGCGCGCTGTTTGTGATGGGCCAGCACTTCGGCCGCATCGGCGCCATGGCCAACGGGCGCGCGCCGTTTGACGCCAAGGCGGCTCAGGACAATGCCGATGTGGTGGCGCAGATGGCCAAGCTCCCCTGGGCCGCGTTTGGTCCGGGCACCGACAAGGGTGCACCCACCAAGGCGCTGCCCGAGATCTGGACCGAGCAGGCCAAGTACAAGGAGCATTCAGACAAGCTGGAGGCCGAATCGGTCAAGCTCGCCGCCGCTGCCAAGACCGGCAATCTGGACAACCTCAAGACCGCCTTTGGCGCGGCTGCAGGCACCTGCAAGGCCTGCCACGACAACTTCCGCGCGAAATAGCGTACATCCCCCCTGAGCGGCTGCGCCGCTTACGCCTTCTCTCGAATCGCTGCACGATTCGGGGAGTGAGACACCCCAGCGCGGCGGGGCGGCCCTTGCGCGGCGTCCACCCGCTTGGGGCGCGTC
>JBKCTS010000285.1:0-24558 GCA_046318695.1 Acidovorax sp. | reverse complement strand
CCTGCAAGCCGGGCAATGCGTCACCTGGCGCACCCGCGGGCTCACCCGCGGGCGCGGCGCGGGCAGCGCTGCCACTGGCCGCGTTGGCCCCGTTGGACGCATGGGCCGCACTCGCCCCTCTGGCGGCGTTGCGCTGTAGATCGAACCCGGCCCCAAACTGCTCGCGCGCCTGTGGCGAAATGCGGGGGGTGTCCGCCGCACGGGGCCCTGGGGCAGCAGGCAGGGGCATGGCAGCCGGTGCCCCAGGCGTGGGTTGCCCTGTGGGCAGCGCGGGGGGCTGGCCTGCGCGGGGCGTGTCCGCGCCCAGCAGCGCGCTCTGGCGCTGCAACGCCGCCTCGGCCAGAAGCTGGGCCACCGGCGGCTGGGCCACCGGCGGCATGGCGCTCGCGCTGCGGGAGGGTTCGATGGGTACAGCCATGGACCTGTGGGGTTTTGCGCGATTGTGTCGCGAATGCCGTGGCGTGGCCACTGCGTGACCAGGCCCTCACCGATGCGGGCGTGCCCCGACCCCGGCGCAACATGGGCAAGCCGCGGGTGGCAAAATTGAGCGACTTTGTTCCAACACGCCCGCAGGCGCAGCGCCCCATGTTCACAGGCATCGTCCAAGCCACGGCAGGCATCACCGCCATCCACGACCGCTCAGGCCTGCGCACCTTCACGCTCGATTTCCCCGAAGGCTTTTGCCAGGACCTGGCGGTTGGCGCCAGCGTGGCCACCGATGGCGTGTGCCTGACGGTCACCGAAATTCTCTCGCCCACGCAGGCCAGCTTTGATGTGATGCTGCAAAGCCTGAACATCACCACGTTGGGTGCATACGCGCAAGGCGACCGCGTGAATGTGGAGCGTGCCGCCAAGGACGGGGCCGAGATCGGCGGTCACCCGCTGTCAGGGCATGTGGATTTCACCGGTACGCTGATCGAGCGGCGCGAGTTGGACAACAACCTGGTGTGGCGGGTGGCCGTGCCCGAGCCGTTTCGCCGCTACGTGTTTGCCAAGGGCTACATCGCCATCCTCGGCGCGAGCCTGACGGTGGCCGAGGTGAACCGGCAGGAGGGCTGGTTTGAGATCTGGATGATCCCCGAAACTCGCCGGGCCACCGTGTTTGAAGGCAAACAGGTAGGCGCGCCGCTGAACATCGAGATCGAGCGCAGCACGCAGGTGATGGTGGACACGGTGCGCGACGCCGTGCAAGAGAGCCTGGGCCGCCTGCAACCGGTGCTGGAGGCCATCCTGCACGAAAAGGGCCTGTCGCTCGCTGACTTCGTCCCGGCGGCCCCCGCCCGTTAAGCGGTCCGGCCCGAACGCCCCGCGCGCCCACGGCGGCTGCGCATTGCAAGGCCTGCTTCATTGCCCCTCGTCACCATGCCTGCCATGACCCACCGCTGGAAACCCAATGTCACCGTTGCCGCCCTCATTGAGCGTGATGGCCGCTTTTTGCTGGTTGAAGAAGAAACCACCGATGGCCTGAAGCTGAACAACCCCGCGGGCCACCTGGACCCCGGCGAATCCCCGGTGGCAGCCTGCGCCCGCGAGGTGCTCGAGGAAACCGCGCACGACTTCGTGCCCACGGCGCTGATCGGCGTGTACCTCAACCGCTTCACCAAGACGCGCACCGGCGACGATGTGACCTACCTGCGGTTTGCGTTTGCTGGCACGCTGGGCACCCACCACGCGTGGCGCACGCTCGATACCGGCATCCTGCGCACCGTGTGGATGACGCCCGATGACATCCGCGCCTGCCCCGAACGGCACCGCAGCCCGCTGCTGCTGCAGTGCATGAACGACTATCTGGCGGGCCAGCGGTTTCCGGTGTCGCTGATCCACACCGATGCCTCGGTGACCGCGCAGCTTCTCCAGGGCATAGCGCGGTAACCCCAAAGGTGAGCCTGCAAAAACAACGCAAGGCCCGAGTCCATGCGGTGTGCGCCAAGATTAAAAGCGGTCAACTGCCCTAGCTTCTAAGGCCCTGAGGCTGCGCGCTACTGCCCTTTTTTAGGGCTGAAGATGGCGCTCGAGGCACGTTGGCGTGTGGTGGTGCGTCAGCGCCGGGCCGGGCCCCGGGTTGGTGCCGGGCAGTGCGCCACCAGCCACTGGCGCAGCAGGGCTAACACAGGCTCGGCCAGCTCGGGGCTTTCATTGAAGAGCTCGTGGTACAGCGGCTCAAAGCAGTGCGCGCGCACCACCGCCTTCGGTGCCGCCGCCGCAAAGGCGCGGCTGCCCGCGGAGTTGACCAGCCTGTCGCTGCCGGCCCACATCAGCAGCGTGGGCACGCTCCAGTGCGCGGCGCGCGCTACCGTGGCCGGGCCGCCTTCGGCGATGAAGCGCGCCAGCCGAATGCTGATGCGGTCGTGGCAGCGTCGGTCAGCCAGGTAGGCGGCCACCACGGCGGGGTTGTGCGAGAGGTACTGCGCATCGAGCCCGTTACCCAGGCGCAGGTTGGGCGCAATGCGCGGCAACATGCGCAGCAGCAGCCTTTGCACGGCAGACAGCCCCGCATCCAGCGCGGGCGATGACAGCACCAGCGCATCCACCGGCCGCAGGTGCAGCGACACAAAGCGCGAGGCCACCAGCCCGCCCATGCTGTGGCCCAGCAGCACCAGCGGGAGACCGGCGGGCGTGATTGCGCGCGTGGCATCGACCATGTCGCCGAGGTCGTCGAGCAGCCGCATGTCCGACGTGAGTCCGCCACGCGCCCCACCGGATTCGCCATGGCCGTACTGGTCGTATCCGCGCACGGCAAAGCCCCAGCCGTTGAGCCGTCGCGCCAGCGCGTTGTACCGCCCCACATGCTCGCCCAGGCCGTGCACGAGCAGCACTGTGCCGCGCCGCGGCACGTCTTGCGGCAGGGGCCAGTCCTGCACGGCCAGGTTTTCGCCGTCGCTGGCGGTGAAGGCGGTCAGGGTGGATGGGGCAAGGTTGTCCAGGTTCATGGTGCGGGCGGGGCGTTCGCGGGCGAGCGTGCCAGCATACCCCTGACGACGTCCGGCGCGAAGAGGGAAATGCCGACAGGCGCGCGGTGCCATCCCCAGCGCGTCGCACCGGGTGCGTGCGGGCAGCAAAGCCGCCCAGCGGGCCTGTCGGGGCCGCGCGGCTATGCGGTGGCGGTGGCGGTGGCGGTGGCGGTGGCGGTGGCGGTGGCGGTGGCGGTGGCGGCCGCCGCGCCGTGCTGTGCCATGGCCGCCATCACATGCGCCACGGACGCGGTCAGGCGCTTGGCATAGGGCACATGCAAAAACTCGTTGGGGCCGTGTGCGTTGCTCTTGGGGCCTAGCACACCGCACACCATCATCTGCGCGGTGGGGAAGCCCTCGCTGAGCATGTTCATCAGCGGGATGGTGCCGCCCTGGCCGATGTAGCCGCAGGGCGCGCCAAAGTGCGCCAGCGAGGCTTCGTGGAGCGCCTGCTCGAACCACGGCGTGGTGGCGGGCGCGTTCCAGCCGGTGGCGCCGCCGCCCTGGAAGGTCACCTTGGCCTGGTAGGGCGCGTTGTCTTCCAGCAGGGCCTTGAGCTCCTGCACGGCCTGCCCGGCATCCACCAGCGGGGGCAGGCGCAGGCTGAGCTTGAAGGCGGTGTAGGGGCGCAGCACATTGCCGGCGTCTTGCAGGGCTGGCAGGCCCTCGGCGCCGGTCACGCTGAGCGTGGGCTCCCAGGTGCGCTTGAGCAGCGCCTGCACCGGGTCGGTGGTGGTCGGCAGCGCAAAGGTGGTGGAGCCGCCGCAGTCGTAATGCGCCCACGGAAAGCGCCGGTACACCTCTTCGCCCAGGATGGCGGCGGTGGCCTGCGCCTGCGCCAGGCGGTCGGGGGGCACCTCGCAATGGAAGCTGGCGGGCAGCAGGCGGCCGGTCTTGCTGTCTTCGAGCCGGTCGAGCACCTGGCGCATGATGCGAAACGACGAGGGCACCAGGCCCGATGCGTCGCCCGAATGGATGCCTTCGGTCAGGATCTCGACCTTGAGCGTGCCGCTGGCCATGCCGCGCAGGCTGGTGGTGAGCCACAGCTGGTCGTAGTTGCCCGCGCCCGAGTCCAGGCACACCACCAGCGCCACATGGCCCATGCGGGGGCGCAGCGCGTCAATGTAGGGCAGCAGGTCGCGCGAGCCGCTTTCCTCGCAGGTTTCGATGAGGCCCACGATGCGTGGGTGGGGCACGTTCTGGCGCTTGAGTTCCTGCACGGCGGCAATGCTGGCGTAGGCCGCGTAGCCGTCGTCCGCGCCACCGCGGCCGTAGAGCTTGCCGTCTTCGTACTTGGGGGTCCAGGGGCCCAGGTCATTGCGCCAGCCGCTGAACTCGGGCTGCTTGTCCAGGTGGCCATACATCAGCACGGTGTCGGTGACGGCCGGTTGGGTGGAGGCAATCTCAAAAAACAGCACCGGGGTGCGGCCTTCGAGGCGCACCACCTCCAGCGTAAGTCCCTCGACCTTTTGGGCCTCGATCCACGCGGCAGCGTTGCGCACCACGGTGTCGAGCAGGCCCAGCTCGGCCCAGTCGGGTGAAAACATGGGCGACTTGGCCGGGATGGCCACGTAGTCGGTCAACTGCTTGACGATGTCGCTGTCCCACTGCTGGCTGACGCGTTCGAGCGCCAGTGCGGGTTGCAGGATCTGGGGGGGAACGCGGGCGTTCATGGCAGTCTCCTCAAAGGCGTTGTGGCCGGGGCCAGCCACCATTGCAACACATCGCTCACGCACGCGCCATCGCGGCCGCGATGCCCTGGTCGAATCGGCAAACCGCCCTGGGGCGCCTGCCGGGCGGGGCGGTTACACCGACGGATCGGTCAAGGCCTGCGTGCCGAGATCGGGCTGCGCCGACGCATCGGTGCTGTGCAGGCTGGTGGTCACCTCCACCCGGTTGCAGCCGTTGGCCTTGGCTTGTTGCAGCGCGCGGTCGGCTGCGGCGATCAGCAGGTCCCAACTGTCGCCTTGCACCGGGCGGCCACCGTACACGCCGATGCTGAGTGTCACCGCGATGTCCACCCCAAACGCCGGGTTGCCGGGCAAGTCGGCTGCAGGCACATAGCAGTGCGAATCGGCCACCGCGCGGCACAGGCTCTGCGCCAACTGCTCGGCGCCTGCCAGGTCGGTGTCGGGCAGCACGACCATGAACTCCTCGCCGCCGTAGCGACCCACCAGGTCCTGCGCGCGCACCCGCTCTTGCAGCGCGTTCACCAGCTTGCACAGCACCTGGTCCCCCACGGGCTGGCCGTAAAGGTCGTTGACGCGCTTGAAGTGGTCGACGTCCACCATCATCACGGCGATAGGCGCGTTGGTGCGCACCGCACGGGCCAGGTCGCGGTCGAGGGAGGCCACGATCGATCGGCGATTGGCCAACCCGGTGAGCGGGTCGCGCGCGGCCGTCAGGCGGTCGTTTTCGTCGGCCCGATCGCGCAGCATGAAGATGAAGCCCAGCGAGCTGAGCGCAACCCCAATGAAATGGGTCAGCAAGGTGACGGTCTGTTCGGCGTGGCTGTACACAAGGTGTTCGCCCGTCTCCATGCTGGCCAGGGCGCCGAATGTCCGGCTGAGCAGCACCAAGGTTGTGGTTCCCAGCCCGGCCAGCACCAGCCACTGCCCGCGCCCCACGGCGCTGCGCCGGTAGTGGACGACGACCGCCGCCGCCCAAAGCGACTGCAGGCCCAGCACCGTGCCCGCCAGGGCTACACGTCCGGCAAAGGTATTCGCCAGGAGCGCGACGAGGCACACCAACGACACAGGCGGCAGCCAAAGGAATATCCGGCTCGTTGCGCGCCCCTGGAACCTGAAGATGGCAGCCGGCAGCAGCGCGAGCGAGCCGGACAGCATGCCAGCGGCTCCCGCGACCAACATCACATCGGGAATCTGCCCGCGCAGCAGCAGCAGCGCGTGCCCCGCGGCATTGGCCAGCAGCGCTGACGACCAGTGCAGCAGGCCATCGTCCCGCCGCCCCCATGCCACCACGGCCATTGCCGCCGCCATCATGACAAAGCTGGCGATGACCATGACGAGCATGGTAGGAATGTGGAATTCAAGCATCGTGAAGGTCAGGGGCGTGTGTGGTTGCGGGTGTGTGACCGCCAGCCCGCGATTATCCCAGGTTGGCCTGGCCCGGACCGTGGCGCGATCGCTGAAGTCGGCTGCTACGGCAAGCGTTGGGCCGCAATCGCCCGGTTCCGCCAGCCCAGGCCCTGCGAGGTGCCGGCGGCCGGCCGGTATTCGCAACCGACCCAGCCGGTGTAGCCAAGCGCATCCAGGGTGTCCAGGAGATAGGGGTAGTTCAGCTCGCCCTGGTCAGGCTCGTGGCGGTCGGGTACGCCCGCGATCTGGATGTGCGCCACCCGGCCCGTGGGCAGGTAGCGGCGCAGCTTGGTGGCGACATCCCCCTCAACGATCTGGCAGTGGTACAGATCCATCTGCACCTTGAGATTGGGGGCCTGCACGGCATCGAGCAGTTCGTGGGCATGGTCCTGGCGGTTCAGAAAGTAGCGCGGCATGTCGCGCAGGTTGATCGGCTCGATGAGGATGTCGCGCCCCACGCGCGCGGCCTCGGCGGCGGCCCAGCGCAGGTTGTCCACGGCAACGCCCTTGAGCGACTCGCGCTCGACGTCTGCTGGCACGATGCCCGACAACACATGGATGCGCGGGCAATCCAGCGCCTGGGCGTAGCGCAGCGCCGTCAGTACCCCGGCGCGAAACTCGTCCTCGCGCCCCGGCAGCGCGGCAGTGCCGCGGGCCTGCTCGTCCCACGCGGCAGCCATGGCCGCCAGGTCGGCTCCGCCCGGTGGTGCGTTGAACAGCACGAGTTGCAGGCCATGCGCCTTGAGCAGTGCCGCAATGCGGCTGGGGTCGTAGGCATAGGGAAAGAGAAATTCCACCGCCTTGAATCCGTCGCGCGCGGCCGCAGCAAAGCGGTCGACGAACGGTACTTCGGTGTACATCAGGCTCAGGTTGGCAGCGAACTGGGGCATGGTCGGGCAGGGTGTGAAGCGGGGCTTGCGCTGCGCGGCACAGGGTGGCCGCTGCAGGCCCAGCCGGGCAGCCAAGCGTAACCCAGGGCGCGCCTGGTGCCGTGGCCGTGGCAGACAAGCCCAAGGCGCTGGGCCTCCGTGGCGGGGTCGATGCCTCCGACGGTGCCGTGTCGCGAAGGCGGCCTGCGCCAGGGCGTGCTATGCGTGCTCGAAGTGGAACACCGCGGTGCCCGCCCGCGCATTGGGCAGCCAGCGCACCTCGCGCCCCTCCTGCAGCCCGAAGGCATCGAGGATGCGCAGGTGGTTCTTGGTGGCCAGCGCCTCGAAATCCTTGTAGGTGCCCACGCGGATGTTGGGCGTGTCGTACCACTGGTAGGGCAGGCGGCGCGTGACGGGCATGCGACCGCGAAGCACCGACAGCCGGTTGGGCCAGTGCGCAAAATTAGGAAAGGCGACGATGCCTGTGCGGCCCACGCGGGCGGTCTCGCGCAGCATGGTTTCGGCATTGCGCAGGTGCTGCAGGGTGTCGATCTGAAGCACCACGTCAAACGAGTTGTCGTCGAACATGGCCAGGCCTTCGTCCAGGTTGAGCTGCAGTACCTGCACGCCGCGCTGCAGGCAGGCCAGCACGTTGGCATCGGCAATTTCCACGCCGTAGCCGGTGCAGCCGCGTTCGCGCTGCAGGTAGTCCAGCAGGGCGCCGTTGCCGCAGCCCAGGTCGAGCACGCGCGAACCGGCGGGCACCAGGCGCCCCAGCGCCTGCATGGCAGCGGTTTCGGTCATGGCTGCAACTCCTTGGCAATGCTATTGAAATAAGAGCGCATCACGCTTATGTAGCGCGCGTCATCGAGCAAAAAAGCATCATGACCGTGGGGTGCGTCAATCTCGGCATAGCTCACGCTGCGGCGGTTGTCGAGCAGGCCCTTGACGATCTCGCGGCTGCGCTTGGGGGAAAAGCGCCAGTCGGTGGTGAAGCTCACCAGCAAAAAGCGCGCCGTGGCCCCTGCCAGCGCCTGCGTGAGGTTGCCGCCGTGGTGCCGTGCGGGGTCGAAGTAGTCCAGCGCGCGGGTGATGAGCAGGTAGGTGTTGGCGTCGAAATAGTCGCTGAACTTGTCGCCCTGGTAGCGCAGGTAGCTCTCGATCTGGAACTCCACGTCCTGCGTGCTGTAGAGGTACTCGCGCAGGTCGGACGACGGGGCACCGGCCGGGTCGATGCCGCCTTGCCCCGCTGCGGCCGCCTGCGCCGGTGCGCGCAAGGTGCGGCCGAACTTCTCGTTCATCACGTCGTCGCTCAGGTACGTGATGTGCCCGATCATGCGGGCAATGCGCAGCCCGCGCTTGGGGATCACGCCGTGGCGGTAGAAGTGTCCGCCGTGGAAGTCGGGGTCGGTCACGATGGCGCGGCGGGCCACCTCGTTGAAGGCGATGTTCTCGGCCGTGAGGTTGGGCGCGCTGGCCACGACCACAGCGTGGCGCATGCGGTCGGGGTACTGCAGCGTCCAGCTCAGGGCCTGCATGCCGCCCAGGCTTCCACCCAGCACGGCCGCCAGCTGCTGCACGCCCAGCCGGTCCAGCAGCCGGGCCTGGGCGTTGACCCAGTCCTCCACCGTGACCACCGGGAAGTCCGCACCGTACACCTCGCCCGTATCGGGGTTCGTGTGCATCGGCCCGGTCGAGCCAAAGCACGAGCCCAGGTTGTTCACGCCAATCACGAAGAAGCGGTTGGTGTCCACCGGCTTGCCGGGGCCGATCATGTTGTCCCACCAACCCTCGCTTTTGGGTTGGCCCGCGTACACGCCCGCCACATGGTGCGATGCGTTGAGCGCATGGCACACCAGCACGGCATTGGAGCGGTCGGCATTGAGCGTGCCGTAGGTCTCGTACGCCAGGTGGTAGTCGCGGATGGACGCGCCGCTTTGCAGCGGCAGCACCTGCGGGAAATGCATGGTCTGGGGCGTGGCAATGAACGACATAAACAGCGGTGTGTAAGCCCCCGTGCGCCACGGCCTGCGCGGGCTGCGACCTCTGGTGGAGGCTGCGATTGACTGCCCGGGGGCGGCCCGACGGCAGAAAAAAACCCGGCGTCGCTAAAAACGAGGCCGGGCTGGTGTGTCGGACGGGTCTTTAGCAGCATTTGTAAAGCGCCCGCAAGCTGTGGCAAATCGGCGCTTGGTCTGACTATACCAAAAGCGACTGCCGATCAGCCCGCCGGTGCAAAGATGGCCAGCAGCCCCAGCACCAGAAAGATGATGGCCGACACGACATGCACGGCGCGGATCGGCACGCGGCGCGTGATGCGCTCGCCCAGCCACACCACCGGCGCGTTGGCCAGCATCATGCCCAGCGTCGTGCCAGCCACCACCCAAAAAAGATGGGTGTTGTACTGTGCGGCCAGCATTACCGTGGCGATTTGCGTCTTGTCGCCCATCTCGGCCAGAAAAAACGCGACCAGCGTGGTGCCGAATACGCCCCAGCGCGGGCTGCCGTCGGCTTCGCCTTCGTCGAGCTTGTCTGGAATCAGCATCCAGATGGCCATGGCAATGAACGAGCCCCCCAGAATCCAGCGCAGCACCTGCGGCCCCAGAAAGGTGGTCACCCACGCGCCCACCGCCCCGGCCAGGCCGTGGTTGATGAGCGTGGCCACCAGGATGCCCAGCACGATGGGCCAGGGCTTGCGAAAGCGGGCGGCCAGCACCAGCGCCAGCAATTGGGTTTTGTCGCCCATCTCGGCAAGCGCGACGATGGCGGTGGAAATGAAGAAAGCGTCCATGGGGCAGGGTCCTTGTGCGGCCGGACGACTTGAAAACGCATTGACTGCAACCCGACTCCGGCCATGTGGATCGGCATGCAGTCAATGGTCTCGCCCAACCTGAAAGCCGCATGCGCCATAGGCCACGTATGGACCCAAGTGTGTTGACGCATGCCCCGGCACGTGGCGCGCCGGGCGGGCTACTCCCCAAAGACGGCATAATTTTAACCCCTGCAATGCCCACGGGATTCATGCGGCATCGGGAACACCCTCAGAAATAAAAGCCCACGCCCCGCACAAAGTGATTGATAATGCTACGGCTGATTCTGTTTACAGAGGTTCAGCTAGCTTAGCGGTGAATGGTCAGTTTCGCGTCTTTGAAGTCGTCACAGGTTTGTTGATTGCGTCGGGCTCCATCGCGTTTTCATGTTTTTCTAGGAGTCCCTCATGGGCAACAAACTTTACGTGGGCAACCTGCCCTATTCTTTCCGCGACGAAGACCTGCAGCAGACCTTCAGCCAGTACGGCTCGGTTGGCAGCGCCAAGGTCATGATGGAACGTGACACCGGCCGTTCCAAGGGTTTTGGTTTTGTCGAAATGGGCAGCGATGCCGAGGCACAAGCTGCTATCCAGGGCGTGCATGGTCAAAACTTTGGTGGCCGCGATCTGGTGGTCAACGAAGCCCGCCCCATGGAGCCCCGCGCTCCACGTAGTGGCGGCTTCGGTGGCGGCGGCTACGGCGGCGGTGGTGGTGGCTACGGCGGTGGCCGCAGCGGCGGCGGTGGTGGTGGCTACGGCGGCGGTCGTAACAGCTACTGATCCGCACCTGGCCACCGGTCCTTTCGGGCTGGCAGCGTCTCAAAAGGAGCCTTTGGGCTCCTTTTTTGTTGGAGCGACATCCTTGCCACAGCATGTATCAGCGCTTGCTTTTTGCCCAAAAGTGTGGCGCATAATGGTTGGCGGGGTTGGCTCCGCTAAAGGTTTGCGGTGATCCGTCGGTTTTGCGCTGAGAGCGTCATTGAGATTAGCTGGCTGCGTTTTCGGGACTCCATCGCTTTGTTTATGTGTTTTTGAGGAGTCCCTCGATGGGCAACAAACTGTACGTCGGCAACCTGCCGTACTCTGTGCGTGACGGCGATCTGGAGCAGGCTTTCGGCCAGTTCGGCGCTGTGACAAGTGCCAAGGTCATGATGGAGCGCGATACCGGTCGATCCAAGGGCTTTGGCTTTGTGGAGATGGGCAGCGACGCAGAAGCCCAGGCGGCCATCAACGGCATGAACGGCCAGCCGCTCGGCGGACGCAGCATCGTCGTGAACGAAGCGCGTCCCATGGAGCCACGTCCACCCCGCAGTGGCGGTTTTGGTGGCGGCGGCGGTGGTTACGGTGGCGGTGGCCGTGGCGGTGGCGGTGGCTACGGCGGCGGATATGGCGGCGGCGGTGGCCGTGAGGGCGGTGGCGGTGGCTACGGTGGCGGCCGAGGCGAGGGCGGCGGCCGAGGCGAGGGTGGTGGCGGTTATGGCGGCGGTGGCCGCGGCGACGGCGGTTTCCGCAGCCCCTATGGCTCGGGTTCGCGCAACGGCGGCGGCGGTGGCCGTGGAGGCGGTGGCGGCGGTTACTGAGCCCCTGTCATTGCGTCAATTTGCGCCAACGTCCACGGCGCGGCTTGTAGCGCCACTGGCTGTTGGATTCAGCCGATCAAGCCCCTACCCAGGGGCTTTTTCATGGGTAGCGGGCGCGGCAGGGGTGGCGCAAGAACATGGTTGAGTCTGCCCTTGCGTTTGCCGGAAACAGTTGCGGTCGCGTGCGCTCCTGCCCGGCTGCCGCCTCGGCCTGTCGGCCGCATCACTGCACTTCATCTTGCCGGCGTTTGCGGGGGCGGCCCGCCAGCAACTTGTCGAACACTGCGTTGGGTAGCATGCGTAGCAGCTTGGCAACCACCCCCATTTGCCAGGGGATGACCCGGTAGCTGGCCCCTGCTGTAATGGTCCGGAAGGCGCGGTCGGCGAAGTCGTCGGCCTGCATCAGAAAGGGCATGCTGTACCGGTTCTGGCGGGTGAGCGGGGTATCGATGTACCCCGGGGAAATGGTCACCACCCGCACGCCGTGGGGGCGCATTTCGCCGCGCAGGCTTTCGCAGTAGCTGATGACCGCAGCCTTGCTGGCGCAGTACGCACCATGCCCCGGAAGCCCCCGAATACCCGCAACGCTGCCGATGCCAACCAGGGTGCCACTGCCGCGCTGAACCATGGGCTCGACGAACGGGTGGAAGGTGGCAGCCAGGCCGATGTTGTTGGTGGCAAAGGTGCGGGCCATGACCTCCAGGTCCGCCTGGATGGCTGTGTCCATGCCCACGCTGATCCCCGCATTGGCGATGACGACGTCCGGCACGCCCTGCCGGGCCATGCACTCGCGCGCAGCGTTGACGATGCTTTCGGTCTCCGACACATCGGCGCTATAAATAACATAGCTGTCAGGGTTTATTTGGCAAGCGTTCATCCACTTTTCGACTTCGGACGTGCGCCGGGCGACGAGGGCCAGCCGATAGCCAGCGCGGTGATACCGCAAGGCCAGCGCCTGGCCAATGCCGCTGGATGCCCCGGTGATGAAGACGAGGGGAGAGGTCATCGCATGGTGGCGTAACAGGGGGGCTGTTGAATGGGTGGGCTTGTGCCAGCGTGGCAGGCAGGCTACTTGCCCAGACCGGGCTGCAGCACGCCGCGCACGCGTCCGCGCAATTGCAAGACCTGGTCCAGGTTGTTGTAGTCCATGCCATCGGCGGTGAACTTGTCGTTGCCGCGAATGAGGATCACAGGTTGGTCCGAGCGCACGCGCTCGGCCTTGGTGTAGGCATGAAGGAACTCGCTGCGAAACTCCATGCGCGGCTTGGCGGGTGCCCCTGGTCTGGCTGCAAGGGGGTCGCGTGTGACCACGGCATTGCCAAAGAGCTGAACCTCTGAGGCGTCTGCGTTGGTCAGTGCGCGGTCTGCCGTCGCCAGGGTGAGCTGACCTTCACGGGATACCGAGCGGATGCGTGCCTTGTCGATCTCCAGGGTGTCGGTGTCGGGGTAGTGGCGGGCAACGTCGCCCTGCACTTCGCTTTGGAGCCGGCCCGTGGCATCAAACGACTTCAGCGAGAACGACGTCATGAAGTAGTCGGGCTGGTGGTTCGGTGCGCGCTCGGCCTGCGGCGATGCTGGTTCCGGCGCATTGCGCACCAGCCACCAGGTGCCCAGCGCGAGCAATCCCATCAGCAGGACGGGCAGATACAGAGAAATGCGATCCCAGGCCTGGCGAATCATTCGCACGGGAATGCCCCTTGCGCGGCGATCGGCTGGCGCGCCGACCGCGATCCGGTGAACGCCTGCACGAGCGATGTTGGCAGACTCATGCCAGGTAGGGCGCCAGCAGCGCAGCGTAGCGGCCTGTTGCCGTCAAAAGCAGGTCGCACAACTCTCGCGCTGCCCCCTCGCCGCCCCGCGCCTGGGTGACCAGGTGGGCCACGTGGCGCACCTCCAGGTGGGCGTTGGCTGGCGCGCAGGCCAGGGCGCTTCGGCGCATCACCGGCAGGTCCGGCCAGTCGTCGCCCATGGCGGCGGCCTGGCTCCAGTCCAGGCCCAGCCGGGCGAGGATCTGCTCGGCGGCAGGGCGCTTGTCTTCGGTGCCGAATACTGCGTGCTCCACGCCCAGCGCTTTCAGGCGCAGGCGCAGCGGCGCGGAGTCTCGCCCTGAAATGACTGCCGGGGTAATGCCAGCGTGCTGCAGCAGCTTGAGTCCATGACCGTCGAGGGTGTTAAAGCGCTTGAGCGCCTCGCCCTCCTCGCTGAAATACAGGCCGCCGTCGGTCAGCACGCCATCGACGTCAAAAAACGCAACCCGCACGCTCTGCGCCCGCAAAAGCAGTTCGGGGTCGCACCGGTAAGCGGGGCGAGGGTCTGGCGCGGCTGCGCGGGTATCCGTGTCCGCCATCAGATCACCTTGGCGCGCATCAGGTCACCAATGTGGACCACACCCTCCAGGCAGCCCTGGGCGCTGACCACCAGCACGCTGGTGATGGCGTGGGCTTCCATCATTTCGGCGGCGTCCACGGCCAGCGCGTCGGGGGAAATACGGCGGGGACAGGGGTGCATCACATCGGCGGCCCGTGCCGAGCGCAGGTCTGCCCCCGCCTCGATGCACCGGCGCAAATCGCCGTCCGTGAAAATACCCACCGGCTGCCCCGCACCATCCACGATGGCCGAAGCGCCCAGGCCCTTGGCGCTCATTTCGCGCATCAACTCGCTGAACGATGCCTGTGGGGCAACGCGCGGAATCTGTTCGCCAGACCGCATGACATCCCGGACATGCGTGAGCAGCCGGCGCCCCAGCGATCCCCCGGGGTGCGAGCGCGCGAAGTCTTCCGGACGGAATCCGCGCGCGTCCAGCAGCGCGACGGCCAGCGCATCGCCCAATGCCAGCTGGGCGGTGGTGCTGGCCGTGGGCGCCAGTTGCAGCGGGCAGGCCTCGCGCTCCACGCCACTGTCGAGCACGATGTCGGCATGTTGCGCCAGGGTGGACTGGGGCCGCCCGGTCATGGCCACCACGATTGCCCCCAGTCGCTTGATCACAGGCAGCAGCGTCGTTACTTCATCCACCTCGCCGCTGTTGGACAAAGCCAGCACCAGGTCGATGGACTTGATCATCCCCAGGTCGCCGTGGCTGGCTTCTGCCGGGTGGACAAACATGGCCGGCGTGCCCGTTGAGGCCAGCGTGGCGGCGATCTTGCGGCCGATCTGCCCGCTGTTGCCCATTCCCAGCACCACGACCCGCCCGCGCACGGCCAGCATGGCCTGCACCGCGCGCGCAAAGGAATCGCCCACCCGGGCCTTGAGCCCCAGCACGGCCGCAGCCTCGATATCCAGGGTTTCGCGGGCCAGACGCAGGGCCTGTTCGGCATCAAAGGGCGAAGGCACGGCGAGCGACGGATTCATGCGCCGATTCTAGCCACGGCTCTTGACGGCTGTGGCTGATGGAACGCCTTATCCGCCGATCAAAGCTGTCTGCACGCGGCCCCGCTCGGATAGGATGGTTACATGTCTTCCCTCGCCCTGACCTTGCTTTATTTGCTGGCCGCCGTGCTGGGTGTGGTGGTTTGCCGAAGCCTGAAGCTGCCGCCCATGCTCGGCTATCTGGCTGCGGGTGTGCTCATTGGCCCGCACGCGCTGGCGCTGGCCCAGAATTCCGAAGGCGTGCGCCACCTTGGCGAGTTTGGCGTGGTGTTCCTGATGTTTGCCATCGGGCTGGAATTTAGCCTGCCCAAGCTGCGCGCGATGCGCCGTCAGGTGTTTGGTCTGGGTCTGCTGCAGGTGGTGCTCACCATGGCGGCGGTCACCGGGGGAGCGCTGCTGCTGTCGCGCTGGTTCGGGGGCGTGTGGGAGATGGGCTGGCAGACGGCGGTGGCCCTCTCCGGCGTGATGGCCATGAGCAGCACGGCCATTGTCGTCAAGCTGATGGCCGAGCGCGCGGAGCTCGAGAGCGAGCACGGTCGGCGCGTCATGGGGATCCTGCTGTTTCAGGACCTTGCCGTGGTGCCGCTCTTGGTGCTGATACCGGCCTTGGCCACGTCTGCCGATCAGCTGTTGCCCGCGCTGGGCTGGGCCCTCATCAAGGCGACGGTGCTGGTGGGCCTGCTCCTCATAGGTGGGCAGCGGGTGATGCGCTGGTGGCTGACGCTGGTGGCGCGGCGCAAGAGCGACGAATTGTTCATGCTCAACCTCCTGCTGATCACCTTGGGGATGGCGTGGCTCACTGAGTTGGCGGGACTGAGCCTCGCGCTGGGCGCGTTCATCGCCGGCGTGCTGGTGTCTGAAACCGAATACCGTCATCAGGTGGGTTCGGACATTCGCCCTTTCCACGACGTTTTGCTGGGTCTCTTTTTCATCACCATCGGCATGATGCTGGACTGGCACATCCTCGTCGATCGCTGGGGGCTGGTGCTGGTGCTGTTGACGGTGCCGCTCCTCTTCAAGCTGGTATTCATCCTGGTGCTGGCGCGTGCCATGGGTGCGACCACGGGCGTGGCATTGCGCACCGGCCTTTATCTGGCCCAGGCGGGCGAGTTCGGCTTTGTGTTGCTGGCCCTCACGCAGCGCAACGGGCTGGTCGAGCCGGCGCTGATGAATCCCGTCCTCGCGGCCATGGTGCTGTCGATGCTGGCGACCCCGTTCCTTATCCTCTTTAGCAATCGCATCGTGATGACGCTGGTGGCCAGCGACTGGTTGCAGCAGTCGTTGCAGATGACGACCATTGCCCGCAAGTCCATCAACGCCAGCAGGCACGTCATCATCTGCGGCTATGGCCGGTGCGGCCAGAACCTGGCGCGCATGCTCGAGAAGGAAAGCATTCCCTACATGGCGCTTGACCTGGATCCAGACCGTGTCAGCCAGGCTGCGGCTGCGGGGCACTCGGTGGTGTACGGTGATGCCACGCGACTGCAAGCGCTGATGGCCGCTGGCCTGGTGCGTGCTAGTGCCGTGGCCATCACCTACATCGACATGCCGGCCACGCTCAAGGTGCTGGCCAATGCCCGCAGCCATGCGGCGAACGTGCCGGTGGTGGTGCGCACCCAGGACGACCTGCATCTGGAGCGGCTGCGGGAAGCCGGCGCGACCGAGGTGGTGCCTGAAGCGATCGAAGGCTCTCTCATGCTCGCCAGCCACGCCCTGGCCCTGGTGGGTGTGCCGATGCGCCGCGTGCTTCGCCTGGTGCAGGACCAGCGCGACGCGCGCTACAACCTGCTGCGGGGCTACTTCCACGGCGCGGACGACGATACCGTCATGGAGCGCGACCAGGAGCGGCTGTCCACCATCAATCTTCCCCCTGAATCGACCGCGATCAGCCGAACGCTGGGGGAACTGGACCTTCCGGCGTTGGGGGTGCAGGTGGTGAACCTGCGGCATGCCAGCGGACACGCTGGCACCACCGTCGACGAGGCGCGGCTGGCGGCTGGAGATACGCTGGTCTTGTCCGGACATCCCGCTGCCCTGGCGCTGGCCGAAGACAAGCTGTTGCGCGGATAGTCGATTGGATCGCGGCGGCTATGCCGGTGCAGGCTCAGCCTAACAACGGCAGTTGGATGCATTTGCCAGCGCTGTCACCCGAAAGGTGAGGCTGCGAAAACAACCCAAGGCTCGAGTCCATGCGGTGAGCGGGACGACAACAAGCGGTCAACTGCCGTTTTTAGGCTCAGTCATCCAGCAGCCGTTCGGGGTTGGCGTCAAGCTTGGCCAGCGCCTCACGGGTTGCCCGAACGGTGAGCCCCTCATCATCCTGCGCAACAAGCAACCCCGCCTGCACGTACGCAGCGAGCCTGCGCAGCTGGATCAGGTAGCTGCTGCCGTCCACGGCCGCAAACAAGTGCAGTTGTTTGCGCTGGCTTTGCCAGACGTACTGAACCTGCGCAGAAGCGCCATTGTGGTCCAGGGTATACCAGGCGCCGGGCTGCAGTGACTGGGCCCAGGCAATCATGGCTTCGTCCACCGGCGCGCCGTTGTCTGCCACGACATGGATCGACGAGGCGTCAATGCCCAGCATCATCTCGATATTGTCGGTATTGAGCGGCATTTCGCCGAGCGTCGCATCGCTCATGAAGTCTTCCAGGTTGGCCAGGCGCTTGGCCATTGCGTCGATATGGTCCTGCGGGATCGACGCGGTCTTGGACAGGAAGGCATCGGCCAGCGTGTCGGTCAGCAGCTTGATTTGCGCGTCCTGTGCGGCATCGTTGATGCCCATCAGTGCCAGACCCTGGCGCAGACGCTGCAGGAGCACGGGCAGGTTCTGGATGACCTGTGCCCGGTCGGTACGATTGGGCTTTGCGCTGGCGGCCCAGACCAGCTCCGACGCAGCGCGCTTGTAGGCCAGGGTGTCGGCGTGCTGCGCGCCGTCGCGCACGGCCGACAGGGCCAGCACCTCGGCCCAGGTCTTGAACAGGAAGTCGCGAATATCGTCGCGCACCGGCATGTCGCGCAGCATGGTGCGCAGCTCGATGGTGTACTGGATCGCCAGCGTTTCCCGCTGTTCTACCTGCTGAGCCACCGACACCAGGCGGGATGTCGACTGGTTTTCCATGAGGAACTTGGACAGGAATTTCTCGAATTCCTCATGGACGAGCTGGAACACGCGGCGTCCGGTCTCGGGGTATTGCTCGATGACCTGCACCACGCGGCGGATCTCGTTTTCGAGCGCGCTGCCGTTGATGCTGGTGGCATCAAACCCCATGACACACGCCC
The DNA here is from genome assembly GCA_046318695.1 of Acidovorax sp. GTDB lineage: Bacteria > Pseudomonadota > Gammaproteobacteria > Burkholderiales > Burkholderiaceae_C > Acidovorax. The sequence continues at coordinate 6,606 of JBKCTS010000285.1, read as the reverse complement.
CCATGCGGTCGATCAGCTGGCGCGCAGGATGGTTGATGTTGCTGAAAAATTCCGGTTCGGCCAGCGCGACACGGAGCACGGGAACCTGCAGCCGCGCGAACCACACGCGAACCGCAGGCGGAATGCGGTCCTCGGACAGGATGCTCTGGAACATCAGTGCCACCACTTCAATGATGGCTTTCTCGCCCGCTGTGGAGGCCTTTTTCTTGAGTTCAGTCGAGCGCTCACGCACCGCACCCGCCACCTGTACCACGGCTGCGGGGCTGTAGTCTTCCACCAAATTTCCAACGCTGCTGTAGTGGGTGTCGGCCTGGATGCGCTGCGCCGAAAGCGCATGGGCCAGCGCTGCGGAGGCGGGCGGGGCGTTCACCATATCGAACCCCGTTGCTGGTTGCGTCAGCAGACGACGCAACTGGCCCATCACCCCATTGGCACGCTGGCGGGCACGGGCCAGCGGCGTCATGCCTGAGACAAAACCCGTGGGCATACCCTGCTGTACATACCCCTGGGCCGGCCGCCGGGGCGGGTAGGGCGATGGATATGGCTGCCCCTGAACCGCGCTACCGGGAGGGCCGTGGGGATACTGGCTTGTCGACATCTGGTCCCGTGACTGAGCCAGTGCCTGGGATGCAGGACCGCCATGAACCGATTCCATCGCGGAGCGCGGTCTGGCACCCGATGGCGCCATGCCTTCCGACGTGCGCTTGACCGCGGGCCGGAACTCTTTGTGGGTGGTAAGACCCTGCTCCGCATAAAACGCGTTCACCGCCTGGTACTGTTTTTGAAGGACGTTTGCCAGCTCGCGCTGGAGAGGATCGATCACGGTCTGGAGATCGGTGCGCGGCATGCCCGTCGCGACCCACTGTTCCACGAGCTTCAGGCAGATCGAATCCGGGCGCAGTATGTCGCTGGAATCGAGATCCTGGCCTTCCAGTGACTGGGTGCGATGCCGCACCGTATCGAACTGCGGCCCCACCTGCTCGATGACTGTCAAGGCCATTCGGGACGAGACGATTTTGTCTTCCACCACATCGTCGCTTAACAACTCGAATTCTTTGCCCGCGATTGGGCTGACAAGACCCGTTCCAGACCCGGTGGAGTGGGGGGCGAGGCCTTCGCGCAATGATTTGGCGGTGCGCTCGATCCAGGATGTGTGGTGTTGCTGGTAAAGCACCCACGTGTCCCGCCGGGCTTGCATTTCCCGGGCCGTGCCAGACTGCGCCATCAGCGCGGTCAGGAAATCCAGGACGGCCTTGTCGAGTAAAGCCAACTCAGCGCACGCTCCTTCCACGAACCTCTGGCGCGCCTGGCGAGCCAGACGGCGCTGAGGAGCGGAAAAGGGCGGAGGCTGCATGGGTGAATATTAGCGCTTCAGACGGTGGCCCCGGCGTTCGGATCATTGGGATCACCGTCTTTTCGGACGGCTTTGACCAGATCTTCACGCTTGACCCCCAGCCACATCGCGATGGCGGCGGCCACAAACACCGACGAATAAATGCCGAAAACAATGCCGATCGTGAGCGCCATGGCAAAGTAATGCAAGCTGGGGCCACCAAAGAAGAGCATGGACAGCACCATGGCCTCAGTGGAGGCATGGGTGATGATCGTGCGGCTCATCGTGCTGGTGATGGCATGGTCGATCACTTCATGGGTCGTCATCTTGCGGTACTTGCGAAAGGCCTCACGAATCCGGTCGAAGATCACGACCGACTCGTTGACCGAGTATCCCAGCACGGCCAGCACGGCGGCCAGCACGGCCAGCGAAAACTCCCACTGAAAGAACGCGAAGAACCCCAGGATGATCACGACATCGTGCAGGTTGGCGATGATGGCGGCGATCCCGAACTTCCACTCGAAGCGGAACGCCAGGTAGATCACGATGCCGACCACCACCATGGCCAGCGCCATCAGACCGCCGTGGACCAGCTCCTCGCCCACCTGGGGCCCAACGAACTCGGTGCGCCGCAGGGTCACCTGCGGATCGGCGGCCTTGAGTGCCGACAGCACCTGCTCGCTTTGCTGCGCTGAGGTCACGCCCTTTTGCACGGGCAGGCGGATCATCACATCGCGCGCCGTGCCAAAGTTCTGGATCTGAACCTCGGGGTAGCCTAGGGACGACACGGTTTCCCGTATTTTGGGCAGCTCAGCGGGCTGACTGTAGGCCACTTCCATGACGGTGCCGCCGGTGAATTCCACCGACAGGTGCAGGCCGCGTGTGAACAGGAAGAACACCGCCAGGGCGAATGTGATGAAGGAGATCGCGTTGAAGATCAACGCGTGCTTCATGAAGGGGATGTCTTTCTTGATCCGGAAAAATTCCATGATGTTTTGTCCTTTGCTGGAGTCCTCAGCAGGCGCTCAGGTGCGATACCGCACGCACGCCCAAAGCCGGGAGCTCCATGGGTCTTTTCCCGACGTTATTGCGACTTGGCGATCGCGCCTGTGTCTTCATCGGGTTTCCAGACTTGGCCGATGGATACGCTCTTGAGCTTTTTCTGGCGCCCGTACCAAAGGTTGACCAACCCGCGCGAGAAGAACACGGCAGAGAACATGCTGGTCAGGATGCCAATGCAGTGCACGACCGCGAAGCCCCGTACCGGCCCCGAGCCGAAGGCCAGCAGCGCCAGGCCCGCAATCAGGGTGGTGACGTTGGAATCCAGGATGGTGGCCCAGGCACGCTCGTACCCGGCGTGAATGGCCGCCTGCGGCGATACGCCACTGCGAAGCTCCTCCCGGATGCGCTCGTTGATCAGGACGTTGGAGTCAATGGCTACGCCAATGGCCAGTGCCATGGCGGCGATGCCGGGCAGCGTGAGGGTGGCTTGCAGCATCGAGAGCACCGCCACCAGCAGCAACACGTTCACAGCCAGCGCAATGCTGGAGAACACGCCAAACAGCGTGTAGTAAAAGCACATGAACACCGCGATGGCCACCAAGCCCCAGACGACGCTGTTGATGCCGCGCTCGATGTTGTCCGCACCCAGCGTGGGGCCGATGGTGAATTCCTCGATGATCTCCATGGGGGCGGCCAGCGATCCGGCGCGCAGCAGCAGCGCGGTGTCGTTGGCTTCCGCCGTGGTCATGCGGCCCGAAATTTGCACCCGTCCACCTGCAATTTCGGTGCGGATCACCGGGGCGGTGACGACCTCACCCTTGCCTTTTTCGAACAGGACGATGGCCATGCGCTTGCCCACGTTTTCGCGGGTGATGTCCTTGAAGATGCGCGAGCCCTTGGCGTCCAGCGTGAGGTTGACGGTGGGCTCCTGCGTCTGGCCATCAAAGCCGGGCTGGGCATCCGTGAGGTTTTCGCCGGTCAGGATGACCTGCTTTTTCACGATAACCGGCTGGCTGTTGCGGTCCAGGTAGCGCTCGGAGCCAAACGGCACCGGGCCGCGGCCGGTTTCGGCGGCACGGCCCTCGGTGCCCTCGTCCACCAGGCGGACTTCCAGCGTGGCTGTGCGGCCCAGGATGTCCTTGGCCTTGGCGGTATCCTGCACGCCCGGCAACTGCACCACGATGCGGTCCAGGCCCTGCTGCTGGATCACGGGCTCGGCCACGCCCAGTTCGTTGATGCGGTTGTGCAGCGTGACCATGTTTTGCTTGAGCGCCTGCTCCTGCACCCGGCGCGTGGCCTCGGGCTTGATCGACGCGCGCAGGCGGAATTCGGAGCCATCCGGCGTGCTGGTGGCCTGCAGATCGGCGAACTGGTCGGAGATCAGGTTGCGGGCAGCGGTCAGCGTGGCTTCGTCGCGCACCTTGATGTCGATGATCTGGCCGTCGCGGCTGATGCCGCCGTGGCGGATGCTCTTGTCGCGCAGCGCGGTGCGGATATCGCCGGCATAGGACTCGGCCTTTTTGGTCAGGGCGGCCTGCATGTCCACCTGGAGCATGAAGTGCACGCCGCCGCGCAGGTCCAGCCCGAGGTACATCGGATTGGCATGCAGCGCCTTGAGCCATACCGGCGAGCGCGACACCAGGTTCAGCGCCACGATGTACGAGGGATCAGCGGCGTCGGGAATCAGCGCCTTCTGAATGGCGTCCTTGGCCTTGAGCTGATTGTCTGGCGTGTCAAAGCGGGCGCGTACCGAATTGCCTTCCAGAGCCACAAAGTCCGGCGTGAGACCGGCGGCCTTGAGCGCGTCTTCCACGCGCTGCTGCACGGCAGTGTCCACCTTGATGGTGGCCTTGGCCGACGATACCTGGACCGCTGGGGCCTCACCAAAGAAATTGGGCAGGGTGTACAGGGCCCCCACCAGCATCACGATCACCAAGATCGCGTACTTCCAGACCGGATAACGGTTCATTGTTTACGCCTTTTCCACGCGCTGCAGGCTGTTGCCACGCCTGGGCCACCCCCGCCACAGCGACCCGGCTGTGCTGGCCGAGCCCACCGCAGCGGCAGCAGTGTCAGGCCCGCTCGCGCACGGGGGATGTTCATTGATTACTTGACCGAGCCCTTGGGCAGGACCTGAACCACTGCGCTGCGCTGCAGTTGCACCTCGACGCCGTTGGCGATCTCGATGTGCAGGAACCCTTCGGACAGGCGTGTGACCTTGCCGAGGATGCCCCCGGCGGTTGCCACTTCGTCGCCCTTGGCGATCGCTTCAATCATCGCGCGGTGTTCTTTTTGGCGCTTCATCTGCGGGCGGATCATGACGAAGTACAGCACCACGAACATGAGGACCAGGGGCAGCATGCCCGTCAGAGACGACATGATGTCACCGCCACCAGCGGCTGCGGCGGGGGCGGTCTGGGCGAAAGCGGAAGAAATAAAAAACACGAGGGGACTCCACAAAATGGATGGTCAACAGACAGACAACCCGCACCGGCCGGACGCACGGGCGCCGCGTGGGGCAAAACAGGGCATTGTATGCGGCGCCCCGCGCGCGCGCCCAAGGGGCAAGACCCAAGAGCGCAGCGGGTGTTTGCTGCCTTGGGCATGGGCCGGGCGGAGGGCTGACCGTTTTGGATTAAAAATCACATATCGCGCTTGATGGATAAGCGCTAATAGCTCCTAAATAAATAGCAAAAGCCCGCGTTTGGCGCGGGCTTTTTGCGGCCCAAGGGCCGTGTGGGGCTGTGCGTCAGGCAGCCTGGCGCTGGCCCCCGGCCGACTTGCCGCTGCGCCATTGGGCCATCAGCGCGGCCCACTGCGGACGGGCCTTGGCCAGGTGCCGCTCCTTCACATGGCCATAGCCCCGGATTTCTTCGGGGATGCGGGCGATCTCCACGGCCAGCGCCAGGTTGTCCGCGGTCAGCGTGGCCAGCAGCTCATCGATGCAGGCGCGGTATTCGGCGATCAGCGCGCGCTCCATGCGGCGCTCTTCGGTCTTGCCGAACACATCAAACGCGGTGCCGCGCAGCCCCTTGAGTTTGGCCAGCACGCCGAAGGCGCTGCGCATCCACGGCCCAAACGGCTGCTTGACGAGTTCGCCCCGGTCGTTTTTCTTGGCCGTCAGGGGCGGCGCGAGGTGGTGCACCAGCTTGTAGTCGCCTTCGAACAGGTTGGCGATCTTGTCGGTGAAGGCATTGTCGGTGTGCAGTCGCGCCACTTCGTACTCGTCTTTTTAGGCCATGAGCTTGAACAGGTAGCGTGCCACGGCTTCACTCAGGCGGGTGCCGACGTTCAGGCGGGATTCGGCCGCGTTCACCTTCTCGACGAACGCCTGGTATTGCGCCGCGTAGGCTGCGTTCTGGTAGCCGGTGAGAAAGTCCACCCGCTTGGCAACCATCTCAGCCAGCGACGGCTTCTTCGCGAACTGGATCACCTGCGCTGCCGCAAACAGCGCCTGCACCGACGCCAGATCGTGCGCGCAGCGGCGGCCCCATTCGAAGGCGGCCTTGTTGTTGTCCACCTGCACGCCGTTGAGCTCCATGGCGCGCATGAGCGATGCCAGCGTGAGCGGCACGCGGCCCTGTTGCCAGGCGTAGCCCAGCATCAGCGGGTTGGTGTAGATGCTGTCGCCCAGCAGCTGGGTGGCCACTTGCTCGGCATCAAAGCTGGCCACGTTGCCCGCGCCTACCGCGGTGGCGATGGCCGCTTCGCAGTTGGCCCCCGGGAACTGCCAGTTGGGGTTGCTCACGAACGCCGCCGTGGGTGTTCCGTGGGTGTTCAGCGCAACAAAGGTGCGGCCCGGTTGCATCACGGCCAGCGTGTACTTGTGCGCCGCCACGATGGAGTCGCAGCCGATCACGAGGTCGGCCTTGGCGGTGTCAACCTTGGTGGTGTAGATCGCGTCGGGCCGATTGGCGATTTGGATATGACTCCAGGTGGCACCGCCCTTTTGCGCCAGGCCCCCGGCGTCCTGCGTGATGACGCCCTTGCCATCCAGGTGCGCCGCCATCCCCAGCAGCGAGCCGATGGTGATCACGCCGGTGCCGCCCACACCGCCCACCACGATGCCCCAGGCCGACTCGGCCACCGGCAGCACGGGGTCAGGGATGGGGGGCAGCGACGACAGGTCGCCCTTGTTTTCCTTCTTGGGCTTTTTGAGCTTGCCGCCCTCCACGGTCACAAAGCTGGGGCAAAAGCCGTTCACGCACGAGTAGTCTTTGTTGCAGGTGCTTTGGTTGATGCGGCGCTTGCGGCCAAATTCTGTCTCCACG
>JBKCTS010000284.1:0-2686 GCA_046318695.1 Acidovorax sp. | reverse complement strand
TCCTTGAAGGACTTTTTGTCGAAATACTGGGAGTGCGGATCGAGGCTGGCCACCATGCCGGTGATGGCGTCCGTGATCAGCTTCTTGTCATCCACGGGCTCGACATAGTCGGTCTTCACAAGACCAAACACGGCCGACAGCTGCTGGATCTCTTCCAGCGGCAGGGGCGACATCGCGCCGCGCGCCACCGTCTGGAGCGAAACAGTGGTCAGCGCTCCCGCGACGACCCCGACCGACACCCACCCCGCAATTTTCAGTTTGTGGCCCATGCAACACCTTTTACCGCTACAAAATCAATATACACCTTGGAGAGGCAACAGTGGCCGCAGTTCCGCACAGGCCCGCAGTTTCAAAGGCTTTGCAGGGCCTGTTTCACCCTTCTTTACCTGCCGTTCACGCTTTACCCTGCGAAGCCACGGCGGCCGCTGCCTTGGCGGCTGCCTCGGCGTCGCCCAGGTCGTAGTGGCGGATGGGCTTGAGATCTGCGTCCAGCTCATACACCAGCGGAATCCCGTTGGGGATGTTCAGGCCCACGATGTCGGACTCGGAAATGCCATCGAGGTACTTGACCAGCGCCCGGATGGAGTTGCCGTGCGCCGCCACCACCACGCGCTTGCCCGAGCGAATGGCCGGTGCCATGGCTTCGTTCCAGAACGGCAGCACGCGGGCTACGGTGTCTTTGAGGCATTCGGTCAGGGGCACGCTGGCATCGGGCAGACCCGCATAACGGCGGTCGCTGCGCTCGCTGCGGGGGTCACCCGCCTCCAGCGCCGGCGGCGGGGTGTCATAGCTGCGACGCCACACCAGGACCTGCTCATCACCGTATTTTTTGGCCATGTCTGCCTTGTTCAGACCTTGCAGCGCGCCATAGTGGCGCTCGTTCAGGCGCCAATCTTTCACCACGGGCAGCCAGGTGCAGTCCATCTCGTCGAGCGCATACCACAGGGTGTGGATGGCGCGCTTGAGCACGCTGGTGAACGCCAGGTCGAACTCGTAGCGCTCGGCCTTGAGCAGCTTGCCGGCAGACATGGCCTGCGAGACGCCGGTGGGTGTCAGGTCCACATCGGTCCAGCCGGTGAAGCGGTTTTCAAGGTTCCAGGTGGATTCGCCGTGGCGGATCAGAACGAGTTTGTACATGGGTTCCCTAGCTAAATGCGGGTCAAAATTGAGCATTCTAAAATTATGGCGTTAGCCCATCCTAGGAAACCTTGTGAAATTCATCATCGACAACTGGTACCTGCTCGTCCTTGCGCTCGCATCGGGCAGCATGCTGCTGTGGCCCACCCTCAAGAGCGCAGGCGGTGGCTCGTTGACGCCCGCTGCTGCGGTGCAGCTCATCAACCGCGAAAAAGCGGTCGTCATCGACGTCTGCGAAACCGAAGAGTTCGCCTTGGGGCATGTGGTCGGGGCTAAAAACGTGCCGCTGGGCCAGCTGGAAGAACGCCTGGCCGACCTGGTCAAAAACAAGGCCCTGCCTGTGGTGCTGGTGTGCGCCAGCGGCGCACGCTCCGGCCGGGCTGTGGGCATAGCCAAGCGCCTGGGCTACGACAACGCCCAGGCCATGGCAGGCGGCATGAAGGCCTGGCGCGAAGCAAGCCTGCCGGTGGAAAAGGCCTGAACCGGCCCATGGAAACTGCCATGCAACCCGTGAAGATGTACACCACCACCGTGTGCCCCTACTGCATCCGTGCCAAGCAGCTCCTCAAATCCAAGGGCGTGCAGCAGATCGAGGAGATCCGCGTCGACATGGACCCGGCTGCGCGCACCCACATGATGGAGATCACCGGGCGGCGCACCGTGCCCCAAATCTTCATTGGAGACACGCATGTGGGGGGCCATGACGATCTGGTTGCCCTGGACAGCCGCGGCGCTCTGATGCCCCTTTTGGGCGCAGCCTGACCCGCACCGAGGGGCGGCATAATGCTGCCCCATGTGCCCGCTGCGGGAGCAAGTCCCCGGCGGGTTTTGTTTTGCAAGTCACGTAACGAAGAGACTCACACCATGTCCGAAGCCACCCCAGTGTTTCAAATCCAGCGCCTGTACCTCAAGGACGTGTCGCTGGAACAACCCAACTCGCCCAGCATCCTGCTCGAACAAGAGCAGCCCAACGTGGACATTCAGTTGGGCGTGGAAGCCACCCCCTTGGCCGAGGGCATGTTCGAAGTCGCCGTGACCGCCACCGTGCATACCCGGATCAAGGACAAGACCGTGTTCCTGGTTGAAGCCAAGCAGGCCGGTGTGTTCGAGATCCGCAACATCCCCCAGGAGCAGATGGGTCCGGTCATGGGCATCGCCTGCCCGCAGATCGTCTATCCGTACCTGCGTGGCAACGTGGCCGACGTGATCAACCGCGCCGGTTTCCCGCCCGTGCACCTGACTGAAATCAACTTCCAGGCCATGTACGAGCAGCAACAGGCGCAGGCTGCCAGCCAGCCGTCGCCCATCATCACGCAGTGACCAGCAGAATGGGGCACCTTCAGCCCCAACCGCTTCTTGCATAAGCTCTCGCAGCTATGAAAATCATGGTGTTGGGGGCGGGCGCATGGGGTTCGGCCGTCGCGATGAGCGCGGCCCAGCACCCGGCGGGCCATGCGGTCACCCTGTGGGCCCGCGACGCTGCCCAGGCCCTGGCGATGCGCCACGCGCGTCAAAACGCCCGCTATCTCCCGGGCATTGTGTTTCCGCC
>JBKCTS010000283.1:0-3053 GCA_046318695.1 Acidovorax sp. | reverse complement strand
CGACTCCGTCAATTTGATGAACACGCCGTTCCAGGTCACGGTAGTCCCGACCACCGAGGTCCCACTCTGGAAGCAGCGTGAAGTGATTGACCTGGCCAGAAGCCTGGCCTGGCCATTGGGTGCTGTGCTTTTCGCAGCACTGATCCTGCTGGGCTTGGTCCGTCCTGCACTCAAGAGCGTGCCCGCCGATAAGGCCAATGCAGTGCCCGTGCCGGGTGGCCAGCTCGATGCCCTTGAGGCCGAGACGCCCGAGCGCCCCGCGCTCCCGTCGCCGAGCAGAAAAACTGAAGCCGCTGTGGCCACCCCGGAACAACTGCGCCTGGAGGATGCCCGGATTCTCGCCAAGGAGAATCCTACGGCAGTGGCCAATATCCTGAAGATCTGGCTCAATGGCGAGGTTGCCTGACGGCCTATCCAGAGAACGACCATGGACGATCAAGGACTCCACGAAGCTGCGATCTTGCTGATGTCCCTCGGCGAGGAAGAAGCAGCCGAGGTCTTCAAGCATTTCTCGCCCAAGGAGGTGCAAAAGCTGGGCGAAACCATTGCCCGCATGCGCTCTGTATCCCGCGAAAAAGTGGACGAGGTCATCAACAAATTCTCGAACGCTGCGGCTGCGCAGAGCCTGCTTGTCTCCGACACGGGCAACTACGTGCGTGCGGTGCTCAAGCGGGCCCTGGGCGACGACAAGGCCGGGCTGCTGATCGACCGGATCTTGCAGGGCGGGGACGTGTCGGGGATCGAAAGCCTCAAGTGGATGGACCCGCTTTCGGTGGCCGAGTTGCTGCGCAACGAGCATCCGCAAATCGTGGCCGCCATCCTCGTTCACCTTGACAGCGATCAGGCCTCAGGCATCCTCATGCACCTGACCGATCGCCAGCGCAGCGAAATCCTTTTGCGGATTGCCACGCTGGAGGGTATTCAGCCCACGGCCCTCAAGGACCTCAACGAAGTGCTCTTCAAGGTGCTCGCCGGCGGAGACAAGATCCGCAAGAGCTCTCTGGGCGGCGTGAAGGCTGCTGCCGAGATCATCAACCTCTTGGGTGGCAACATGGACGCGGTGGTGCTGGAGTCCATCCGGGGCTACGACCCCGACCTGGCCCAGAAGATCATGGACAAGATGTTCGTGTTCGAGGACATCCTCAAGCTCGACGACAAGTCCATCCAGACGGTGCTCAAGGAAGTTGCTTCCGAAACCCTCATCGTGGCGCTCAAGGGGGCCGTGCCAGAACTGCGCGACAAATTTCTGTCCAACATGTCTACCCGCGCTGCCGAAGCCATGCGCGAAGACCTGGAGTCGCGCGGTCCCATGCGCTTGTCGGAGGTTGAGGCGCAGCAAAAGGAGATTCTGAAGACGGTACGGCGCCTGTCCGACGAAGGCCAAATCTTGATTTCTTCAGGTGGCGACGATGCCTTCGTCTAGCCAGCGCGCCTATTCGCGTTTCATTCCCAGCGAAGAGGTGGGCAGTGTTACGCAATGGCAATTCGGTGCCATGGATGGATCGGACCTCCTGCAGGCGTCGGCCCAGGACGCTGAAGGCGACGATGCCGCTGCCGAGGCACAGGAGCTTGCCCGGCAGGCGTTGCTGCAGCAGGCCCGCGATGAAGCCCATGCACAAGGGTACGCGCAAGGGCAGGCCGAGGCGGCCCTCGAATGGCAGCGCCGCATGGATGAATACATCGCAAACCAGGGGCGGGAAGCCGCTCAGCGTCTCCAAAGCGTGATGGGCGCGCTCGATGCCAGCCTCACTGCCCTGCAGCAGGACATGGCCCAGCAGATGCTGGAGCTGGCTTGCGACATCGCGCGCCAGGTGGTTCGCCAGGAGGTTTCGGTCAACCCGAATGCCCTGCTGCCGGTGGTCAGAGAAGCCCTGAAGTTGCTGGTGAACGAAGGACGGCCCGCAGTCATCAGGCTCAACCCTGTCGATATGGATGCTATCGCCGCAGCCCTGAGCGAGGAGCCGGGCGCGCCAGGCTTGCGCTGGGTTGTTGAGCCAGCCGTTGCGCCGGGCGGCTGCCTTGTCGATTCAGCGGGTACGGTGATCGACGCTACGCTGGACAAGCGCTGGTCGCGCGCGGTGGCTCTACTGGGATTGGATTCCCCCTGGCAGGAGGAATAAACCCATGCCGGTTGAAACGCCGTCATCCTGGTTCAAATTCATTGGTGACGCGCGCCTGCGTGCTGCCCAAGACCCAGGCCTGGAGACACAGGGGACACTGACTCGGCTTGCGGGGCTCGTGCTCGAAGCTGTCGGTATCCGTGTTCCAGTCGGTTCTCAGTGCATGGTGCAGATGCCCGGCCACACACCCGTGCTGGCCGAAGTGGTGGGCTTCTCCGGTGATCGGGCCTTTCTGATGCCGGCAGGCGATATCCATGGTCTGTCCAGCGGCGCCAGCGTGGTTTCGGCGGCCCCCTATATTCCCGTTCCTCGCCTGGGCGAGCCGGCAGCGCCGATCCAGCGCGCGGGCGTACTTCGGTTGCCCATGGGTGATGGTCTGCTCGGCCGGGTGGTGGATGCACAGGGGGCACCGCTGGACGGCCAGGGGCCCGTGATCCATGTGGTCTCTGAGCCGATGGGGCGCCGCCAGATTAACGCAATGGACCGATCGCCGGTTCGCGAGACGCTGGATACCGGCGTTCGCGCCATCAATGCCTTGCTCACGGTGGGGCGCGGCCAGCGGTTGGGCTTGTTTGCGGGCTCGGGCGTGGGCAAGAGCGTGCTGCTCGGCATGATGGCCCGCTATACCCAGGCGGATGTCATCGTGGTCGGTCTGATAGGGGAGCGCGGCCGTGAGGTCAAGGAGTTCATCGAGGACATTCTGGGCCAGGAGGGGCGGGCGCGCTCGGTCGTTGTGGCTGCGCCCGCAGACGCCCCACCGCTTTTGCGCATGCAGGGGGCCGCCTATGCCACCGCGGTGGCAGAGCACTTTCGGGACAAGGGCCAGCACGTGCTCTTGTTGATGGATTCGCTGACCCGCTACGCCATGGCCCAGCGTGAAATTGCCCTTGCCATCGGCGAGCCGCCAGCGACCAAAGGTTATCCGCCGTCGTG
>JBKCTS010000282.1:0-8268 GCA_046318695.1 Acidovorax sp. | reverse complement strand
GGGTCAGGGTCAGGGTCAGGGTCAGGGTCAGGGTCAGTTCGCCCGCGGGGATACAGTTTTCACTCCACCACCTATGCGGGCTAGCGGCGCAAGCCCGATAGGGCGTTGCACAGCGCCGCCTGGTTGCTGGTCCAGCCAACGATGGCCCCCTGTGCGTGCATCATTTCCAGCGCCGCCTGCTTGAATGCGGGGAAGTAACTGGCGGTGCAGTCTTCCAGCACCAAGCACTCAAAACCCCGGTCGTTCGCTTCGCGCATGCTGGTTTGAACACAAACCTCGGTGGTCACACCCATGAAAATGAGGTACTGGATGTCCGCTGCGCGCAAAAGTCGCTCCAGACCAGTCGCATGAAATGCGCCTTTGCCAGGTTTGTCGATGACCCACTCACCGGGGGATGGGGCCAACTCGTCGATGATTTGGTTGCCGGGCTCGCCGGCGACCAAAATGCGCCCCATCGGTCCCATATCCCCGATGCGCAACTGGGGGCTGCCTCTGAGGCGTTTGGCTGGCGGGCAATCCAGCAGGTCGGGGCGGTGCGCTTCGCGGGTGTGCAACACGCGACCGCCGGCTTCGCGCCAGGCGCGCAACACCTCCTGGCAAGCCGGAACGATGCTTCGCAACAGGCTGACGTCGTTGCCCAGGCTTTCGCCAAAACCACCGGGCTCAACAAAATCGCGTTGCATGTCGATGATGACCAGGGCCGCGCGCCGCAGATCGAACACAAAAGGAAAAGGTTGGGCTTGATCGATACGAACGCTGCTCATGCGGCCTCCGCCAAGAGGTCTGTGTCGTGGCCTCCGGCCATGTGCGCGCCCAGCACCTCGCGCTGGGCTTGCGCGGTTGGGGTTTCATGCACGATGCGCCCCTCGCTCATGACCACGATGCGGTCGCTGAGGGCCAACAACTCGTCCAAGTCCTCGCTGATCAGCAAGACCGCACCGCCACGCTCGCGCACCGCGCGAAGCCGGCCGTGGATTTCGGCAACTGCCGCAAAATCCAGCCCAAAAACCGGGTTGGCGGCGATCAATACGCGAAGGTCTCCCGACAACTCCCGTGCCAACACAGCCCGCTGCACGTTGCCGCCCGACAAGCTGCGAATGGGGGCTTGTTCAGACCGTGTCTTGACCCCGTACTGGGCAATCCATTCCCGGGCGCGGGTGCGCCAGCGCGCTTGTCGCAAATGCCCCGCCTGCACCCATGGGGCTTGGTCGAAGTCGCGCAAAGCCATGTTCTGCGCCACAGACAACTCCGCCACGCACGCGTTGCGCAAGGGCTCCTCCGGCAGGCTGCGTACCTTCAGCCTTCGGTTTTGTTCGCGGGTGGCTTCGTAGGCCTGACCATCCACCTGCACCCGTCCTGCCAAGCGGGGACGTTGCCCGACCAAGGCCTGTAAAAGCTCGCGCTGCCCGTTGCCCGACACGCCGGCAACACCCAATATCTCGCCGCTGTGCACCTGGAGGCACAGGTCCCTGACGGCCAGCACCCCCCGGTCCCCCATCACGTTCAGCCCCTGGATGCTCAAGGCGGTGTCGGTGGCGGGGCTGGTGGGTGCCGACGCAGGGGGCGCACAGGGGTCACCCGGCGCAACCGCAGCACCCTGCACCGCCTCAGACTCCCCCACCATGGCTCGCGCCAGTTCGCTGGCATCGGTTTGGGCAACCGCTCCATGAAACACCCTCTGGCCTCGCCGCAAAACCGTGACCTGATCCGCGTAGCGTGTGACTTCCCGGAACTTGTGGGTGATGATGAGAACCGAGCAGGTGCCTTCGCGCGCAAGGCTGCGCACATGGCCCAAGACCTCGTCGGCCTCTTGCGGGGTGAGCACCGAGGTGGGCTCGTCGAGGATGAGCAGTCGGGGCTGCAGGTATAGCTGCTTGAGCAACTCCAGTTTTTGCTTTTCCCCTGCGGCCAGGTTGGCGGGGATGGCGTCCAAATCCAGGGCAAACGGCGTGGACTTCAGGAATTCGCTCAAGGCGCGCCGGTGGGTGCTCCAATCAATCCAGGCGGGTGTACGGCCGCCAGCGAGAAGAAGGTTTTCCGCCACGCTCATGCCAGGTGCCAGCGTGAAGTGCTGGTAGACCATGCCGATGCCCAACTGTCTGGCCACAACCGGGTTGGCAATGTCGCGCTCCCGGTCGTCGATGAGCACACTGCCCTCGTCGGCGCGATGGAACCCCGCCACGCATTTCACCAAGGTACTTTTTCCGGCGCCGTTTTCACCCAGCAGCGCGTGCACTTCGCCCGGCTCGATGCGCAGGTCCACCGCATCCAGCGCCGTGAAGGCACCGAAACGTTTGGTCAGGCCCACGGTCTGCAGGGCCAGGGCTTTCATACGCCGAGCGCCGTCAAAAGCGCTGAAGATGGGGCGTGTGCGCCAAACACGCCGTGTTGCATGGTGATCATTTTGAGCGCGGCCTCATGGTTACCGCGGTCGGTTGCCGCCGAGCAATCGGACACGAGAAGGCACTCGAAGCCCCGATCATTGGCCTCACGCATGGTGGTGTGCACACAAACATCGGTGGTGATGCCGGTCAGCACCAGGTTGTCGATGCCTCGGGTGCGAAGGATGAGTTCGAGGTCGGTGGCGCAAAAACTTCCTTTGCCGGGCTTGTCGATGATGACCTCGCCAGGCAGCGGTGCCAACTCGGGGATGATTTCCCAACCGGGCTCGCCGCGCACCAGGATCCGCCCGCAGGGCCCATCGTCGCCAATGCCCGCGCCAATTTGCCGACTGCGCCAGCGCTTGTTGGCAGGCAGATCGGACAAGTCGGGGCGATGGCCCTCCCGGGTGTGGATGATGGTGTAGCCCTGCTCGCGCATTTGAGCCATCAAGACTTTGAGCGGCTCAATGGGCGCGCGGGTCAGGCTGATGTCATAACCCATGCTGTCCACATAGCCCCCCACGCCGCAGACGTCGGTCTGCATGTCGATGACCACGAGCGCCGTATTTTGGGGGCGCAAATCGCCGTTGTAGGGCCATGCGTAGGGGTGGGCGTTGACGTAGCGGCTCATGGTCAGGCAACCTTTTGGGTGTTGGTATCGGAACTTGCAAGGGCAGGCGCAGCCAGGTCCGCCCTCAGTTGCAAAGGCACAGGCGGGGGTTCTTGCGCGCCTCTGTAAGTGCGCGTGGGTGGCGCAAAACCACAAGACTGGCCATCGGTGTGGCGCACAGACCAGGGCAAGCGGTAGCGACCATTCACCATGTCCTGCATGAAGGTGTAGGGGCAGTCTTGCGCGCCCCCCTTCACCGCAACATAGGCGCGGTGATAGAGCTGATAGGGGTTGTTTTCCACCCCCCATCCCTGCCGGGCCTCACGTACGAGATCGGGCCGCATCTCGCAGGTGATGATCTCGTCGGGCCGGCCGCCGCCCTGCACCATGATCTGGCCCTCGTAGTCGCAGAACATGCCTTCGCCCATGGAGTCGAAGGTGCCGTCGCTTCCGCACATGCACACGCTGGCCGTGTAAGCCAGGTTCTGAAAAGCATTGCTTTGGTTGGTGATGCGCCAAGCGTGCCGAATGGGCGCGGTGTACCCCGCGGTGCGAATGATGATCTCGGCTCCCTTGTACATCGCCTCGCGGGCCATCTCCGGGAACATGCCGTCGTGGCAGATGATGAGCGCCAGACGACTGCCCTTGGGGCCATCGCACACCGGCAAACCCA
Source organism: Acidovorax sp. (assembly GCA_046318695.1). Classification (GTDB taxonomy): domain Bacteria; phylum Pseudomonadota; class Gammaproteobacteria; order Burkholderiales; family Burkholderiaceae_C; genus Acidovorax. Next base: position 4,604 of record JBKCTS010000282.1, on the reverse strand, counting down.
CGTTGCCCGGCTCCCAGGGCTCAACCGGCACCCAGGGGTGAAACTTGCGGTAATACAAGCGCAAGGCTCCCGTGTCGTCGAGGATGATGCCCGTGTTGTAAGGATTGCCATCGGGGTTGGCTTCCATGATGGAAAAGCAGCCCCAAATGCGGTGGGTGCGGCAAGCCTGCGCGAACGCTGCCACCTCGGGACCGTCCAGCGTGCACATCAAGGCGGGGTCGGTGTTCATGGACAAACCATGCAAGGCGTACTCAGGAAACACCACCAGATCCATGCTCGGCATGTTTCGGCGCGCTTTGCCAACCAAATCGACGATTTTTTGAGCCTGGGCGGCCAACTGCGCGGTGGTGTCCACCACCGGCAATTGCAACTGCACCAGGCCCATCACGACGCCTGCGTCGGACTTGTTCAAACCACCCAAACCGTTCATGCCTTACTCCTTTGTTGTGGATGAAGCAGCCGATCACCGGGAGGACAACTCACCCGGGCTTCCCGCGGCAAGTTGGCCCGGACGACAGCTCCACACCAAGATGACCAATGTCAAAACGTAGGGCACCGTGTTGAAGAGGTGATACCCCCAACCGATGCCGACCGATTGCAAGGCTGGCCCCACCGCGCCCGCACCGCCAAACAACAAGGCTGCGGCCACGCAGCGGCGGGGGTCCCAACGGGCAAAGATGACCAAGGCCACAGCGATCAAGCCCTGACCGCTGGAGATCCCCTCGTTCCAAGATCCCGGGTAGTACAAGGTCAGGCACGCACCCCCAAGGCCCGCCAACATGCCGCCTGCGGTGGTGGCCAAGACCCTGAGCGCTCCCACGGAATAGCCCAGGGCACGCGTCGCGTCTGCGGAGTCGCCCGCCATGCGCACCAGCAAACCCCAACGGGTTTGGCGCAGGCCCCAATGGAGCAACCATGCCAAAGCCACGCCCAAGGGCACCAAGGGGTTGATCGCCAAAGCAGAGCGCAGCGCAGGATGCTGGCTCCACTCCCCCAAAGCCCAGGCTTGCAATTGCGGCGCCTGGGGCTGGATCAAGGGCTTGCCCCAGTAGAACGCAAGGCCCATGCCCAAGAGCATCAAAGCGATGCCAGTGGCCACATCACTGACCCTTGGCAATGAACACAACAGACCATGCAGCAAGGCCAGCAGCGCACCGCTGCCCATGCCCACGCAAACGCCGATCCAGGCCGAGCCGCTCAGGTATGCGCCGCCAAACGAGGCCATGGCCGACAGCACCAGCACCCCCTCCAAGCCCAGGTTGATGCGGCCGGCCTTCTCGGTCAAACACTCGCCCAGGCTGACGAAAAGAAACGGTGCGCCGACGCGAAGCGCACCACCCAGTATGGCCAGCATCACGGTCAACAGGGCATCCCAGGTCATGGAGCAGCTCCGTCGGACAAGCGCCGAGGCGGCGGCACCTCGATACCGAACAGCCATGCGAAAAACCGTTGCCAATTCACATCCCGCAAGGCTTCACTTGCGAGGATCAGGACAAAGGCCATGCCCTGGAGCACCAGCACCGAAGCGTCCGGCAGGCCCAGACGGCGCTGCAAAAGGCTGCCCGCTGCCCCAAAACCGCCAAACAAAATCGCAACTGGAATGATGGCCAAGGGTTGATGCCGTGCCATGAACGCCACCAGGATGCCTGCATAGCCGTAATTGGCGATCAACGATGCGTTGGCCGCCGTGTGGACCGCCACGACCTCCACCGCACCAGCCAAGCCAGCCGCCGCGCCACCCAGCGCGCAGGCCAGAAGCACCAGCCGGGTGGCCGGCAGGCCCACCAACTGCGCGGCCTTCACATTGCCCCCGACCACACGCACAGCGAATCCACTGGGCAGAAACTTCAGCCACCACGCCGCCAGCAAACACGCCACCACGCCCAGCAGCAAGCCGCCATGGACATCACTGCCCCACAGCCCGCCCATGCGAAGCCCTTCTTCCAGCGGCAAGGTCGAGGGCTTGTTCAGGCTGGCCGGGTCTCGCAGGGGCCCTTCCACCAGGTGCTTGAACAAGCCAATCGCCACATAGGCGAGCAACAAACTGGAGATCGTCTCGTTGACCCCCCGCCACTGCCGCAGGTAACCCGCCAGCATCACCCAGGCGGCGCCAGCCACCGCACCACTCAAGCAGGCCAAGGCAGTGCCCGCACCACCCAGGCCAGCCAAGTGCGTGCCAAGCCATGCGCTGGCCAACCCGCCCAGCACCAGGGCGCCCTCGCCCCCGATGATCACCAGGCCCGCCCTGGCTGGCAAAGCCACGCACAGCGCTGTGAGCATCAAGGGCGCCGCACGCTGCAGCGTGTTTTGCCAGGCGAACTTGCTGCCAAAGGCCCCCGTAAAGAGCAGAGACCAGGTTTCGACGGGCGACACACCGGCCAGAGCCACGAAACCCCCAAACAGGAGCAGTGCCAACAAAATGGCGGCAACGGGGACGGCGATGTGTCGCATAGGCCTGCACGCTCGAGCGCGCTCAGATCGAACCGATGACGCCTTCGACCAGGTAGTTCATTTTTTCCAACTCGATGTTGGTCTGATTGAACACGCTGCCAGCCGGGATCACCACGTTGCCCTTGTTGTCCTTGAGCGGGCCTTTGAAGATGTCGAACTTGCCAGCGATCATGTTGGCCTTGATGGCATCCGCCTGCTTTTTCGCCGCGTCGGTGACTGCAGGGCCGTAGGGAGACATCTTGACAAAGCCTTCCTTGAGGCCGCCCCGCACAAAGTTGGGGTGGGGCTTGCCGCTGCGTGCCGCTTCGATGAAGGTGGTGTAGGCCGTCAGCCAGTTCCACTCGGCACCCGTCAGGTAGGCCTGGGGCGCCAGTTTGGCCTGCGAGGCGTGGTAGCCGCACACCATCTTGCCGCGCTTGGCCGCGGTTTCGACGATGACTTTCGGGCCATCCACGTGCATGGTGAAGACATCCACACCCTGGTCGGCCAGGCTGTTGGTGGCTTCTGCCTCCTTCACCGGCAAAGACCAATCGCCCGTGAAGATGACGCTGGTGGTGATACCGGGCTTGACCGAACGCGCGCCCATGGTGAACGCGTTGATGTTTCGCAGCACTTGGGGAATTGGCTTGGCCGCGATGAAACCGAGCTTGTTGCTCTTGGTCATGTGCGCAGCGATCACGCCGTTGAGGTACTGGCACTCGTCAATGTAGCCAAAGAAGCTGGCCGTGTTTTTGGGGTGCTTGCCTTCGGTCCACAAGCCACCGCAATGGGCAAAACGCACGTTGGGGTACTTTTGGGCCACGCCCAGCATGTGGGGGTCAAAATAACCGAACGAGGTGGGGAACAGCAGGCTGGCACCGTCCTGCTCGATCATGCCGGTCATGGTTTTTTGCACCGCCACGGTCTCGGGCACGTTTTCCTCCTCAACGACCTTCACGCCGGACAGCTTTTTCAACATGGCGGCGGCCTCAGCTTGCGCTTGGTTGTAGCCAAAGTCGTCACGCGGCCCCACGTAGATCACCCCCACCGTGATGGGCTTTTGCGCCCATGCACTGGGCAATACGCCGGTGGCGCCCAAGGCGGCCATCGCTTTGAGGGTGTCGCGTCGTTTCATCGGGAAGTTCATGTCTAGCTCCTAGGATTCACAGGGTGGGGTTGATCAAGGTTTTTCAGGGGCTGTCTCGCCCCAACTCACATGGGCCGACACCACCCGCCAACCATCGGGGGTACGTATCCAGGTTTGGCTTTGACGACCACGACGCTGAACATCGGGCCGCCAAAATTCAACTTGTGCCGTGGCCAGGTCTCGCCCCCAGGTGCACAAGGCGGTACGCACAAGCTCCCGCGGGAAGCCCCGCGCGGGCTGCGCAGCTCGGTGGGTTTTGACAGCCGCCATGCCGTATTGCTCGTCTTGGAATCCGTAACGCACGGTGTTGGGGCTGTCATAAAACAACTCGTCCAGCACTGGCACATCGTTGGTCACCAGAGCGCGCTCGTAGCGATCAAACACTTGGCGAAACTCGCTCATCACGTCCGGGAGGTTCGGGGTCCAGACGCTCATGAGCGCTCCAATGCAGGAAATGTGCCCGGTGATGTCTTGTCGATCCTCCCAGAGGCCCGCCAGCCTGCCAATGCCACGCACTCCTGCTCCCGCCATGGGTGACTAGAGCGCGTGATCCAGGCAGCAGCACCCCTCGCGCCACGCGAGGAGACTGGCAACGCCAAATCGGGATGGAGATCTGTCAGGGGCACCATTTTTGTGCATCCAATCTTGGATGCAAGACGGTACGCAAAGAGCGTGCCAAGCAGTCGCCGGAAATGCGCGTGCATCGCTCACCAGGGTGCAGCGCGGATCGACCCTGGCAGTCAGTGCGTTGGGCCGCAGGCAGAAACAAAACGAAATAAATCGCGACCTCCCCGCAACCTTTGGACGCGAACCCGACGGCACCATGACTGTGATGTTCAACCAAGTCCTATCAAGGAGCCTGTCATGAAACCCTGGATCAAGCGCAGTCTGATTGCGCTCACCTCTGCCTCCGTTGTGTTCGGCAGTCTTACCGCCTGCGGTTCGCATGGCGACCATGCCCGCGGCTGGAGCGAAGAGCGCGTCTCAGAAATGCGCGGAAAGGCGGTCAAGAAGATCAGCAGCAAGC
>JBKCTS010000281.1:0-13135 GCA_046318695.1 Acidovorax sp. | reverse complement strand
TGTACACATGCTTGGTTAATGAGAGATGCTTTTGTACTTCGTAAAATTTACACGACTGGATGGTATTTACAGGGTTTTCCTGCCCATCCACGCTGCCAGACTCCATAGCTGCAAATAAATCTGCGAATGGGAGGGGTACTGGTGTTGCACCAAAGCTGCTGAACATGTCAATATAAATCGGGTTTTGCATGACACGCAAACGAATGCCTTGCAAATCTTCGAAGCGCTTGATGATCCGCTTGGAGTTGGTCAGATTTCGGAAACCGTTCTCCCAATATCCAAGTCCTATGAAACCATGCGGCAATAATTTCCGGCTTAACCGCTGCCCGAGTTCTCCGTCCAGCACTTTGTCGGCTTCTTCTTCATTGCTGAAGATAAAAGGTAAGTCGAAAACGCTGAAATCACTGACATATTTTGTTAACGTGGCAGTGGATCCCACCATCATTTCAAGCGACCCGTGAATTAGGGCCTCTTGCATTGCGTCGTCATTACCCAATGTGGCATCGCCAAATTCTTTGAGTTTTAACTTGCCCCCTGTTCTGCGCGCTAAATCTTCCGCAAAAAAACGCGCAGCCCGACCTTGATTGCTTGGAGCTGCCAGGCCATAGCCAAATCGGATGATGCGTGACTTATAGCCGGACGTATTTTGCTGATGGCTTTGCCCCGACGGTAACTCTCGCAAGGGCGCGGAGGATGCTCTCTCAACGCTCAGGTTACCCCCGCCCCCTTTGGGATCCGTACGAAGTTTGAACAGGCAAACGACCTGCGCCAGATTTCCTGCCTGGTCTTGCATGGTCTCTGCTGCGCGCCCTGCTTGCCCAACCAGATCAGTCGTCGTGCCCAAGCCAACTTCGAGCTCAGCCACAGCCATATTGATGCGCTGAAGATAATCAATTTGCTTATCTGTTTCTGCATCAATACTTGCCACAACATCGTTGACCTTGACCACGGTGCCAAGCATCTCCTGGGTGCGGGAGCCTGCATTATTAGCCAATTTTTCGCCGCGATTCACCTGCGACAAGGAGTTGTGAATTAATTCTGCGATCTCTTTTGCTGCAGTTGCAGAGCGAGTGGACAGTCGACGCACTTCGGCTGCCACCACGGCAAATCCGCGTCCTTGATCTCCGGCACGCGCAGCCTCCACTGCGGCATTGAGTGCGAGAATATTGGTTTGAAATGCGATGCCATCAATGACGCTAACTATCTCAGAAACCTTGCGCGACGAAGTACTGATAGCAGACATTGTATCGGCCATGGCGGATACCGCGTCACCACCATCTTTAGCTGCCTTCATTGCCTCTCGAGCTATGGCGTGTGCCTGACTGATGCTTTCTTTATTTTGCTCGATGGCAACGGAAAAAAGATCAACAGCCCCTTTCGTGTTCTTTAGCATTTCCACTTGGTTCGAGGTTTTGTCACCAAGTTCTAATGTTGTGTTGGCTAAACCGTCAGACGTATGTGCAACGGTTTCTGCCCCGCTGCGCGCGTGACCAACAATATCTTCCAAACTGTCGCGCATCGCTGCAATGGCGGCCAAAACACTGCTCTGGTCATTCGAATCGATCTTAATATCGATGGCCAAATTACCCAGGGATATCTTCTTTGCCAGCCAGGTTGCATAACTGGGCTCACAGCCTATCTGGCGGTAAATCCACTTTGTTACCCAATAAGCGGCAAACAGATTGCACAGAACACCAACGAAAGTGGCTGCAACTAAAATAGCTGCATGGCCAGGGTCGGAGGCCATGGCTAGCCAATATGCTGCCAACCACACGAGTCCGATTAGTACCGCTGAGGCTACTAAATATCCGACGCCGATACGTTGTCCGAGTGTCCATTCACGAGCAAACACCGCGTCGATTACACGTTGCAAAGAATTTTTCATGAGTACGGCAAAAAAGAAAAGTCCAGTTACTCTCGGCTGGCATTGAGTGACGAGAATATTGGCTTTGTGGCGTTCAATTCAGCAATCACGGCATCAAAGGTCCTGCATGTCTGTTTTGCGCGCCCCTTAATACATCGAACTTTTAACCTGCGGGATAGCGCTATCCCAGATGCTTGACTCCGCTGACCGTCGAGCAGCGCCACCGGAATCAGACACCTCTCCCGCGGAAATGGACAGCGCTATCTTAGCGAAGATTTTTCAATTGACAATACGGCCCATAGCGCAGTGGAATCCGCCGTATTCGGCGCGGCTCCGCACGCGTGCGTTCGGTGGTTTGGTTGGTCGGGCATGGCCCATGATTTCCGGTTATGGCCGCCCGATCTGGTTGCCACCGAGCCGCCCGCACGCGCCGTGGCCGCGCAAAATAGCAATCTGGGCAATCTGGCCGTGCGCGACAGGCCGAAACCATTCAAAAGAAGGTGATGTCAGGCGCTCTGCGGGGCGCATCGGTGCGCCAGCGCGCCGCGTCATCCTAAAAGCGGCGCTGGCAAGTGCATAGCGCTGTCACCCCAAAGGTGAGGCTGCGAAAACAACGCACGGCTCGAGTCCACGCGGTGTGCGGCAAGATTACAAGCGGTCAACTGCCGTTTTTAGGGTCATAGCTTGCGCAAGCGCTCGAGCGCCGCGTGCAGTGTCTCGTCCTTCTTCGCAAAGCAAAACCTCACCACGCGCTGATCAAACCCGTCGCCGTAGAACGCCGACAGCGGAATGGCTGCCACGCCCACTTCGCGGGTGAGCCACTGGCAGAAGTCGGCTTCGTTCAGGTCGCTAACGGCCGAGATGTCAACACACTGAAAGTAGCTGCCCGTGCTGGGCAGCAGCTTCAGGCGCGAGCCGGCGAGGCCCTCGCGGAACAGGTCGCGCTTGGCCTGGTAGAAGGCGGGCAGTTGCTGGTAAGGCGCAGGATTTTGCAGGTAAGCGGCCAGACCGTATTGCACCGGGGTGTTGACGGTGAACACGTTGAATTGGTGCACCTTGCGAAACTCGGCGGTCAGGGCTGCGGGAGCGGCCACTGTGCCCACCTTCCAGCCCGTGACGTGGAAGGTTTTGCCAAAGCTGGACACGATGAATGCGCGCGCCGCCAGGCCGGCAAAGCGTGCCGCGCTCTGGTGCTCTGCGCCATCGAACACCATGTGCTCGTACACCTCGTCGCTGATCAGCAGGATGTCGGTGGGGGCCAGCAGGGCTTCAAGCTGCCGCATCTCGTCGGCGGTCCAGATGGTGGCACTGGGGTTGTGCGGGCTGTTGATGATGATCGCCCGGGTGGGGGGCGTCATCGCTGCGCTGATGCGCGCGAAGTCCGGGCGGAAGGTACCCGGTGTCAGCGGCACGCGCACGGCCTTTCCGCCTGCCAGCTCGATGTTGGGCACATAGCTGTCATAGCAGGGGTCGAGCACGATGACTTCGTCGCCGGGGTGCACGATGGACAGGATGGCGGTGATGATGGCCTGCGTGGCGCCCGCCGTGATGGTGATCTCGCTGTTGGGGTTGTACGCACGGCCTTGCAGCGCCTCGATCTTGCGGGCCACGGCCTCGCGCAGCAAGGGCACGCCGGGCATGGGCGGGTACTGGTTGTGGCCTGCTTTCATGGCCTGGGTGACGGCATCGACCAGCGCAGGGTTGCACTCAAAGTCGGGAAAGCCCTGGCCCAGGTTCACAGCCTGGTGCTCGGCCGCCAGGGCAGACATGACCGTGAAGATGGTGGTGCCCACATGGGGCAGCTTGCTGGCAAAGGCCGGGGTTCGTGCGGTGGCTTGGGTCATGGCGCAACGGCGAAGAAATCAGGGTGTCAGGGGCGGTCGAGCGTGAGGGCTACAGCTCGTAATCGTTCACGTGGCCGGACATGGCCCGCGCGATGAGGTCGCGGCTGAGGCGGTCGCTGAGCAGTTCGGCAAATTTGTACACGAAGTTGCGCAGGTAGGCACCGCGCTTGAAAGCGACGCGCGCCACGCTCTGGCCAAAAAGATGGCCCACTGGCCGCACGGCAAGGTCGCCCACGGGGTCGTCGCGCATGGCCATTTCGGCCACGATGCCGATGCCCAGGCCCAGGCGCACGTAGGTTTTGATCACGTCGGAATCGATGGCCTCCAGCACGATGCGCGGTTGCAGCTTGCGGTTGGCAAACGCCTGGTCGATCTTCCCGCGCCCGGTGAATGAGGGGTGGTAGGTGATGAGGGCTTCGTGGGCCAGGTCTTCCAGGCCGATGCGTTCTTTCTGCGCCAGGGGATGTTCGTTGGGGACCACCAGCACGTGCTGCCATTCGTAGCAGGGCAGGGTGACCAGCTCGGCATAGTCCGCCAGCGACTCTGTGGCCATGCCGATTTCCGCGACCTCGTCGATGATCATGCGGGCCACCTCGTGCGGGGTGGCCTGGTGCAGGCTGATGTTGACCTTGGGGTAGGACTCGCGCAACCGGGCCACCGGCACCGGTAGCACATAGCGGGCCTGCGTGTGGGTGGTCGCAATGCTCAGGGTGCCGCTGTCCTGGGCGCTGAACTGCTCGCCAATCCGCTTGAGGTTGCCCACCTCGCGCATGATGACTTCAATGCTCTTGAGCACATGCTGGCCAGGTTCGGTGATGCGCTTGAGGCGCTTTCCGTGGCGGGCGAAGATGTCCACCCCCAGCTCTTCTTCCAGCTCGATGATGGCCTTGGACACCCCTGGCTGCGACGTATGGAGCGCCTTGGCGGCTTCCGTCAGGTTGAGATTGCGGCGGGCTGCTTCCTGGACGAAGCGGAATTGGTGGAGGTTCATATCTACTATCGCCTAAAGCGGTTCTTTATTATGCTCCACGGTTTTAACGTCTGCCCGGCTACGGCGGCGTTTCGCAGGCGATTTCGGCCATCAGGGCGGTCATGCGAGGGTCTTCGCCAACGGCCTGCTGCACGCTGAATGCAACACCTGGGTGTGCGTCACGCAGTTGCTGCACCAAGATCGGCAAATCTTCTCGCGCGTGCTTGCCGGTGCCCAGGAACATGGGCACGATCGTGACCAGGCTCGCCCCCTGGGCAATCTGGTCTGCGACTGCCGCTGGCAACGATGGCTCGCACAACTCCAGATAGGCGCAGGCTACCGGGCGCTCGGGCTGTTGCGTGGCGATGCGCCGGGCAACGGCTTCCATGGGCGCACGCCAGAGCGGATCGCGCGAACCATGGGCGAAAAGGATGATGGAACGGGTCATGGGTGGGGCAAAGAAAGTGGATGCGCCAGCGGCTAATGCCGCAGCACCAGCCAGCCAAGCGCGGCCAGCGAGAGCACGCTGTAAATGAGCCCCGGCGCAGCGGCCGTGAGCCAGGGAGACCATTGATGCAGGTTGCCAGCGTAGCCGAACACGTTGTTGAGCAAAAAGAAGCTGATGCCTGCCATCACGCCGCCAAACACATAACCGGCAATCCCGCCAGAGCGGAAGTGCAGATATGCGAACGGCAGTGCCAGCACCACCATCACCATACAGCTGAGCGGGTAGAACACCTTGCGCCAGAACTCGATCTCGTAGCGCTGCGCCGACTGGCCATTGGCGTCGAGGTGTCGCACGTACTGGAACAGGTCCAGCGTCGCCATGCGATCGGGTCTGAGCACCGAGGCCGCGACCATGTCGGCGCTGATGTTGGTAGCCCATTGAAGAGAGGGGGCCTCCAGACGCTCCAGGCGCGCTTCTTCTTTGCCAGCCGGCTGGAAACTGGTTCGCTCGACGTTTTGAAGATCCCAGGTGTCGTCGGCTCCGAACTTCCCCGAGACCGCTCGGGTTTGCGACGAAAGGCGGCCTCGGGCATCAAACTCGAAGATGCGAACGCCCAGCATGCCACCGTCCGCAGTGAGGGCGCGTACATTGATGGCGTAAGAGCGATCCTCCTGTTTTTCCTTGAACCAGGCGCCGGTGGCACCGGTGGTGAGCCGCCCGAGATATTTGGCCTTGACCAGTTGCGCCGCCCGGTCACTCAGCGGGGCAAGGTAGTCACCAACCGCGAAGGTCAGAACGACGAAGAAGCCGCCCAGGGCGAGCAAGGTGCGCAACGCCTTCCAGGGGCCCAGGCCACTGGTGCGCATGATCGTGAATTCCGAGCTTTGAGCCAGGCGGGCCATCACAAAAATCGTGCCGATCAGCACCGTGATGGGTAACAACTCATAGAGATGAGTGGGAATGCCAAGGACCACGAACAGCAGTGCATGTGGCATCTGGTACCCGTTTGCCCCGGCTCTGCCAACCCAGCGCAGTTCATCAACAAAATCGAAAAAAAAGAACAGGGCCAGAAACCCGACCGTGACAAAGCTCACGGCCACAAGGGCCTCGCGGTGAATGAAACGGCGCAGGGTTTTCATGGCGTTATGGCTTTGCGATGCCACAGGTTTCGGATGGACCACTTGTTGTGGCGGGCCGCAAGGATCACGGTGGCCAACAGGAACATGCCCCCGTGCAGTGATGCCATGAAGGGCAGCAGCCCCAGTCGTCCGGCCGCCACCCAACTCTGGCCCAGGTTCATGAGGTTGTAGTACACGATGAAGGCGAACAACGCAAACACCAGACTGGTGCTGCGTGCGGCGCGCGGGTTGACGCTGGCTACGGCCAGGCCAAGGACCACAAAATTAAAGGCCGCCAGCGCCAGGCCCAGCCGCCAGCCCAGTTCCGCCATGAACTCAGGCGAAGGCTTCATGACCAGCTCGTGCGTAGGGAGCGTCTTGACGGCCATGTCGTGCTGCGAACCTGCAGGAGCAGCTCCGATGCGGATGCCGTACTCTTTGAACTCGCTGATCTTCACGCCCGGCTGGTCCCGCGACATCTCAAGGCGTTGCCCGTCACTCAGTATGGCGATGCGCTCGCCGCCCTCGATGATGACCCGGGCGCTGCGGGCCGAAGTGACTGATTCGCGGGGGCCATCAACGGTCGCAATGAAGATGTTGTTGCCCGCCAGGTTGTCTGGCGTGTCCTTGTCGATGAAGAACACCCGGCTGCCGTTGGATGACTCCTGAAACTCACCCGGAGCAATGCGGTCGATGTCGCTGCGTTGCTCGTAGCGGGTGCGAAGCTCTTGTATCTGCGAGTTAGCCCAAGGCCACACCAACAGCGAAAGAATGGCCGTGATTAAAAGCACAGGCCATGCAAATCGCAAAACGGGCGGTAGAAAACCGACAAGGCCGCGGCCACTGGCAAACCAGATGACCATTTCGCTGTCGCGGTACATGCGCGATAGCGTGCCCACCACCGAGATGAACAGGCTCAGGCTGAGGATGGTGGAGAGCTGGCCCAGCGCCGTGAAGCTCATAACCAGCATCACGTCCGATGGGCTTACGCTACCGCGCGAAGCCTGGCCCAGCGTGCGGATCAGCATCATGGTCATGACCACGGTCACCAGCACGACAAGGGTTGCTCCGAAGCTGCGGGCCAGCTCCTTGCGAATGGATGAATCGAATAACATAGTCCGAGAGCGGATGGTGAACCTTTAACGGCCTGGACGGACGTCCAAACCCTGAGGCTCTGCGCCGCGTTGCACGCCGATGCGACGGCTGCCGAGCCAACTGTATGTCGCGGCCAGCTTCTTTCGCATCATGTGCACGCCCGGGTCGGCCACATCAACAAAAACCACAGCGGGCCGCCTGAGAACGTGCCCAGTGCCGAGAATTCGCCGGATTGGCCGGCCGATATGGACAACGCCTAACCACAAGTACTGCAAGATTCGCTCGAAGGAAAACGTTGATTATGAACTTTGATCTCAAGACTTTGCCTCTTTCAGCCGCCTCCGCAGAAAAGTGCGACCTTTTGGTCGTGCTCGTACCGGAGAGCTTTAAGCCCGGCAAGGATGCCCTTTCTTCCCTGGCCGCGTTGGCGCTCAAGAATGGCGACCTTTCTGCAAAGTCGGGCAAGCACCTGCCGATGTACCAGGTGCCCGCCGTGGCGGCTCGCCGCGTGGTGTTGGCAGGCGCGGGCGACGGTTCGGCGCGGGCCGTGCGCAAGAGCCTGCTGGCGCTCGGGTCTGCCGTCAAGGCGCCTCTGACCCGGCGAGTGGTCGTGTGTTTTGCCGCCTCCACCGTGGCACCAGAGGCCGTCAATGCCGTGGTGCAGGCGGTGGCCGAAGTCAGCTACGTGTACACCACAACCAAGTCCAAGAGCGAGCCGCGTGTGCTGAGCCGCTGTATTGCGGGCGTGCCCGATGCAGCGGCGGTACGTGAGGGGTTTGACCGCGGGGTGGCGCTGGTGGCGGGCGTCGAGCTGGCGCGAGAGTGGGGCAATCGCCCGGCCAACCACGCCACGCCTTCGCTGCTGGCCGATGCTGCCAGAGCACTGGCCAAGTTGCCGCGCATCCAGTGCAAGGTGCATGGTGTGGCCGAGGTAACGCGCCTGGGCATGGGAGCGTTCATGGCTGTCGCGCGCGGTTCGGAGGAGCCCCTGCGCTTTATTGAGCTGCGCTACAACGGCGCGGCCCGCGCCGATGCACCCGTGGTGCTGGTAGGCAAGGGCATCACGTTCGACACCGGCGGCATCTCCATCAAGCCCGCCCCTGAAATGGACGAGATGAAGTTCGACATGTGCGGGGCCGCCAGCGTGCTCGGGGTGTTTCGCGCCCTGGGCGAGCTGCAGCCGCCGATCAATGTGGTGGGGCTCATCCCTGCGTGCGAGAACATGCCTGACGGCCGCGCCGTCAAGCCTGGGGACGTCGTCAACAGCATGAGTGGCCAGACCATCGAAATCCTCAATACCGATGCGGAGGGTCGCCTGGTGCTGTGCGATGCCTTGACCTATGCAGCGCGCTTTAAGCCTGCGGCCTTGGTCGATATCGCAACGCTGACCGGTGCCTGTGTGATCGCCCTGGGGGGCGTTCGCAGCGGCCTGTTTGCAAACAATGATGCGCTCGCCGACGCAATGCAGCAGGCAGGCGAGGCGGCCCTGGATCCGTGCTGGCGCATGCCGCTGGACGATGACTACGCGGAAGGCCTCAAGAGCAACTTCGCCGACATGGGCAATGTGGCCGGGCGCGCCGCGGGGTCAATCACAGCAGCAAAGTTCCTGCAGAAGTTTGTGGGCGAGACGCCCTGGGCGCATCTGGATATTGCGGGTACCGCCTGGAAGGGGGGCGCTGCCAAAGGTTCGACGGGCAGGCCGGTTGCATTGCTGGTGCAGTACCTGCTCGGTCAAGCCGAGGCAGCAGCAGCGTCGGCGGTTGCACGCGGCCCGGCGAAGGCTGGCAAATCTGCCAAGGCTGGCTGATTTCCGATGACGGACGTTGCTTTCCACTTCAACGCGCGCGACAAGCCCGCCCATGCATGCCGCTTCACGCGCAAGGCGCAACGCAGCGGTTCGCGGCGGGTGTTTATGGCGGATGCCGATACCCTCGCCGCGTCAGACCGCATGCTGTGGCTGATGGCCCCACAGGATTTTGTAGCGCACTGCATCTCAGGTGCGGGCTGCTATCTCGTGCGGGCGTCGCCTGTGTTTCTGAGGGAGGCCCCCCTGAGCTCGGTGCACCACGATAATTTGCTCAAGCTGATGCGCACCGTTGCGCAAGGGTTTGACCGTTTCTACCGCTGGGTGGAGGTGGTCAGCGCGCAGCGCAAGGCCGACCGGGCGCGAGCGCGCAATCGCTGGCAATACTATGAGTCTTGCGGTTACGCCATCACGTCGCACGACCTTGTTTTGAAAGGTAACTGATGGCCCTTCCCCCCAGAGTTCCTCCGCGTTTTGTGCCCACGCTCACCGAAGTGGTGCAGGTGCCTGAGACACAGCCGCTGAGAGCCACCCCAGCGCAGGCTGTTCGCCCCCCCGTCATGGCGCCTAACGTTGCTTCGCCTGCTGTTGTGCCAGGCAGCCCGAGCAGCAGGGTCGAGGTTGCGAGGCCGCCCAGTACGCTGCCTGCCCAAGCGCCCGGGGTTCCTCCGCGAGCCGTTGCGCCATCACCAGCGCTTTCGGCCACCGCACTGAGCAAGGGTCCGTCGGTACCCATGGCGGGCGTCGCCGCAGCCCGGATGGCTGCCAGCAGGTCGTCGGTCCCGAGCTCGACGCCCGGTGAGGCAGCCCACTCAAAACTATCCGGCGGCACCGAGGAGTACATCGTCCACCGTGTCATGCAGCGCGTCGATGTGGTGCTGGAAAAGCGTCTTCGCGAAGCGATTGCCGTGGTGGTGCTGGAGCAGACACGGTCGGTCCTCCCGCGGCTGCGCGAGGAGATCGAATCCGTGGTGCGTCATGCGGTGTGCGAGGCGGTCGCCGAAGAGTTGGCGGGTTCCGGAACATCTCCTCCAAGTCGATGACAGGGTATTCCCTTGTGAGATTTAGTGCGTTTTATAGTGTTCCCTAATGAACCGGCCCGTAAATTACGATATCTTCCGTGCGTCGGGACACACCCCTTAAGTCTTGACGTTTATCTTTACTGGAGATTGATATGCAATTGAAGTTGAAACTGACCGTGGTTGCTGCTATCGCGGCTGCTGCTGGTGTGGCCTCTGCACAAGAGCAGGTGGTCAAGATCGGCCACGTGGCTCCGGTTTCCGGCGCGCAAGCTCACT
This sequence comes from Acidovorax sp., assembly GCA_046318695.1. Taxonomy (GTDB): domain Bacteria; phylum Pseudomonadota; class Gammaproteobacteria; order Burkholderiales; family Burkholderiaceae_C; genus Acidovorax. The sequence goes on along the minus strand of JBKCTS010000281.1, from coordinate 2,694 downwards.
ACGGCAAGGACAACGAAAATGGCGCCCGTATGGCCATCGAGGAGCTCAACGCGCAGGGCGTGACCATTGGCGGCAAGAAAATCAAATTCGAGCTGCAGGCAGAGGACGACGCTGCCGATCCAAAGCAGGGCACTGCCGCCGCACAAAAGTTGTGCGACTCGAAGGTGGCTGGCGTTGTGGGTCACCTGAATTCCGGTACCACCATTCCGGCATCCAAGGTTTACAACGACTGCGGCATCCCCCACGTAACGGGCGCTGCGACCAACCCCAACCTGACCAAGCCTGGCTACAAGACCACATTCCGCATCATTGCGAACGACAATGCCCTGGGTTCAGGGCTGGCGTTCTACGCGGCTGATACCCTCAAGCTCAAGACCGTGGCGATCGTTGACGACCGCACCGCGTATGGCCAAGGCGTTGCCGAGGTGTTCAAAAGGACTGCAACCGCCAAGGGCATGAAGGTTGTGGACGAACAGTTCACGACCGATAAGGCCACCGATTTCATGGCCATCCTGACTGCCATCAAGGCCAAGAACCCCGATGCCATCTTCTACGGCGGCATGGACCCCCAGGGCGGCCCAATGCTGCGTCAGATGGAACAACTGGGCATGGGTAACGTGAAGTTCTTTGGTGGCGACGGCATCTGCACGTCGGAAATCGCCAAGCTGGCCGGCGGCGCCAAGACTCTGGGCAACGTCGTTTGCGCTGAAGGCGGTTCGTCGTTGGCCAAGATGCCTGGTGGCACGGCCTGGAAGGCCAAGTACGATGCGAAGTACCCCAACCAGTTCCAGGTCTACAGCCCCTACACGTACGACGCGACCTTCCTGCTGGTGGATGCGATGAAGCGCGCCAACTCGGTTGACCCCAAGGTCTATACCGCTGAATTGGCAAAGTCCAACTTCAAGGGCGTGACTTCGACCATCCAGTTTGAACCCAATGGCGAGATCAAGAACCCCGCCATCACTCTGTACGTCTACAAGGACGGCAAGAAGACCCCGCTGTAATCAATCAGGGCAAGTAACCGGTCGCTATGGTGACCGCGTTGCCGGAGAAAGGCTTCCCTTTGGGAAGCCTTTTTTTTGCCTCCGCTTTGAACCGCGTGGCGTGGCGATGTGGCACCGAATGTTGGGCGGATCGGATCGTTACCTCTATCCAACCTGGTCGTCGGAGGCGTTATCACGCGCAGCGGATTAGCGTCGAACCTGCAAGGCGCCAGGATTCACGATATTGGTCGGCGTACCCTTGATGAAGTTCACCACGTTGTCAAAGGCTGCGCCGAAGTAGAGTTCATAACTGTCTTGCTCCACGTACCCGATATGTGGCGTGCAGATGCAGTTTTCCAGCCGCAGCAGCGCGTGACCTTGCAGGATGGGCTCGCTTTCAAAGACGTCCACGGCAGCCATGCCCGGCCGCCCACGGTTGAGTGCAGCGATCAGGGCGTCGGGCTCGATCAGTTCGGCCCGGGATGTGTTCACCAACAGGGACGTTGGCTTCATGCACGACAAGTCCTCCAGTGACACCACCCCCCGCGTGTCATCGTTCAGGCGCAGGTGCAATGAGATTACCTCGCATTGCGCAAAGAACTCTTCTTTGGTGCTGGCTGGCTGGTAGCCGTCCGTCAGCGCCTGCGCAAGGGAGGCCTCGCGGCCCCACACCCGAACGTTCATCCCAAACGCTCGCCCGTATCCGGCGACCAGCTGACCGATGCGACCGTATCCCCACACACCCAAGGTCTTGCCACGCAACACGGTACCCAGCCCAAAATTGGCGGGCATCGAGGCTGCCTTGAGTCCCGACTGCTGCCAGGCGCCGTGCTTGAGGTTGGAGATGTACTGGGGCAGCCGACGCATGGCAGCCATGATCAGCGTCCAGGTCAGTTCCGCCGGGGCGATGGGGGAGCCAACACCTTCCGCAACGGCAATCCCCCGCTCTGTGCAAGCGGCCACGTCCACATGGCTGCCAACCGTGCCGGTTTGGGCGATCAGTTTCAGGCGCGGTAGTTTCTCGATCAGCTGACGACACATATGGGTGCGTTCCCGCACCAGCACAATGACATCTGCGTCCTTGAGCCGAACCGAGAGCTGGCCGATGCCTTTGACTGTGTTCGTGTACACCTTCGCTGAGTAGGCATCGAGCTTGGAGGCGCATTGGAGCTTGCGCACAGCATCCTGGTAATCGTCGAGGATCACAATATTCATGGTCATATTGTGCCTTGCGCGTCCCCCGGTTTTTTGCGCCATGGAGCGATAGGGTGAGGCAGTTCACCCCCAGCTCGCCGGGTGAAATGCAGCCCCTGGCGACCGCATCTCACCCGTTCGACGCAAACGCATGATGAGCATGCGTCGATGCGTGCCGCGCACGCTGCTGACGGTGCTGGGCTGTGCCGCGCATCACCCCTGCGCGCACGGGCCGTGGCACGTTGTGCGGGGCCGAATACGTCAGGTGGCTATCCCCTGGCGAAGCTGTGTGGCCTCGCATGCGGCCAGCCGGTCGAGTTCGGCGCACACATCTTCCATCCGTCCGGAAAGGGCCAGTCGGCCCGAGGTGGGCTCCGAAAATCGGCGAATAGCGTGCGGTGCCCGTCGGCCACAGCCCTGGGGCCCTGCGGCTGGCAAAAATGCGCTGCGCCGATTCAGGCCGACCGCTGCAGCCAGCAAGCTGCGACCGCTGGGGATCGGCCCTGGCGCTGGCTGC